>JBDNDT010000329.1:0-3708 GCA_046718985.1 Cytophagales bacterium | reverse complement strand
TATCAAATACAATTCTGAACGGAATGCTAAATCTAAATACAAAATGCTTAACAACAATTATCTGAACTTTGAATCATTCCGGCAGAGTTGATTTCATTGAAAAAGTCTAAAAACTTTTTAATAAAATTCTTTTCCAAGCACGACAGAAAGCAGAAACCTTCAATAGTTCCTTTCACAATTCCCGCTTCTTTCAATTCTTTCAAATGTTGAGAAACCGTTGCTTGAGCCAATGGCAATTCATTGACAATTTCACCACAATAGCATTTGTTCATTTTAGCCAGGTGCAACACAATTGAAACCCTCGCAGGATGAGCCAAAGCTTTGAAAAGTTTTGAAACTTCAACCTCTTCTTCTTCAAACAGTTCTTTCTTGATTGTGCCCATATACAAAGATAATTGTTTTCGATAAACAATGTTCAACAATAATTTTTCTCATTTGATGAAATCAAAATCACACGGCAAGCCATTCAATGAATTCAGGCGATACCATAGTTTCTCCTCAAAACTCCCCACAAAAACAAAGGCAAGCCAGTTGCAATGATAAAAACACCTATGGGCAATGAAGTTCCCCAAATACTGATTTTGCTAAAAAAATCGGCTGTCATCATCCAAATTGCTCCAACAATCGGTGTGTAAATCATCAAAGTTCGATGATTTGGACCTTTCCAAAATCTCAGGATATGAGGGCTTAACAATGCCAAAAACCCAATATTTCCCACGGCATTTAAGCTAACACTCACCCCAACAGCAATCAAAATCAAAAAGATGTGTTGCATTTTCTCAATCTTGATACCGAGAAGTTTAGCTTCTTCTGAACCTAGTGAGAACACATCCAATGATTTAGACCATCTCAACCCAACAATCAAAAGAATTGGTAGTGTCAATAACAATGGCCAAACATGCGTCCATTGCACCATAGAACAATCGCCAACCGACCAAAAAAACATGTTTTTCAACACTTCTGCGGGCAACAAAAGGTAAGAAATGGTGATCACCGCTCCAAGAAACGCATTGAAACAAATTCCAAACAAAATCAACATTAGGGTGTCGGCATTTCTATTTTTTATAAAAATCCGCAACAAAAACAAACAAAGAAACGCTCCTCCAAAAGCTGCTAAAATTCGCAAGTTGAAGAATGAAAAAAGTTGAAATTGCAACCATTGACCCATCAACATAAAAACCAAAGCACAGGAATTCACTCCTAACAATGAAGGTTCTGCCATGGGATTTCTAAACAAACCTTGCGTGCACACCCCTGCAAAAGCCAAAATGGCGCCACAGAACAAACAAGCCACCGTTCTCGGAAGTCTCAGTTTCCAAAAAATTTCATTTATTATTTCATTTCCTAAAAACAACTGATAGGCAAAATCCATCATTCCAAGTTGTTGAGAACCTGAAAACAATGAAAGCAAAAAACCGGCTATCAAAAGTCCCGACAAAATCCAGTCAGATATTTTCATTCAGGCGAAATTAAAACAGCTTGTCAAAACCAAGCAAAAACATGGGTTGCCAAATGTTGCCGGATGAACTATGACTCACTAACAATGGAAAATCAGTTCTGATCTTCAAAGGCTTAATGTTATAAGGTCTGAAATTGATGGTCAACACACTGCCCAATCCTGTTGAAGCAACAGCGGGCAACATGCCTACAATTTCAGTTCCTGAAGGTTGCCAAGCCAATGAACCAATGTCTGCAAAACCATAAAAATCAAAATGAAAGGGACTTGACCATTTTCTAGCACGAACATTGAAGATCTTATCGAATTCTAACTCAATATTGGTAGCCATTCCTGAAAGCCCTGATCCACTCAAATTCAATCCATTGTCAAAACCTCTCACATTCAATCCTCCGGAAAAATGATATATCCCTCCTTGGTAATTGATGTCATACTCAGCAATTCCCATGGCTCTGTAATATTTGTTTTGCAACATTTCTTCGGGATTGCCTCCTGAAAGATACAATGCAGACTCCATAGGCATCATGCCGCTTGCAATTCCGTATCTGCCCATGAACCTAATCGAAAAATCAAGTTTCTTGTATCCATAAAAATGTTTTTCTTCCAATTGAAAAAAGCTGTAGTTGAAGCCTGAACCCCAAAAAGGAGTCCTTAATTTGCCTTGCATCTGCCCCCTGCCCAAACTGTGATGGGCATAAAATCTGGTAAAACTTAGTTCAGAAAAATTATTGAATTGATTGAATGAGTGATTGTAAGGATAGAGAGCATAACGTCTATCAAACCTATAAATTGAATTCGCATCGAATGTCAACAAATAATAATTCGGATTTCTATTGTCTTGAGTTTGAAATCTTTTTTCGAACCCTAATTGATTAAAATGCACTCCGGCATTCATCCATGAAACAACCTTTGCATGAGTGAATCTTCCCAAGCGGTTCATTTTTTTCTTAAATCTCAAATCATAACTCATCACATTTCGCGCATCCATATTATTGTTTTCGATGAACAACCGCTCTTGCAAAATACTTAACTGTTCATTCCTTTTTCCAAGACCTGTGTTTCCCCAAGCCGAGATTTCATATTCATATATGTTTCTAAAATATTCACCTTTCAACACCATACCCAATTGAACACCATCCACACCATTATACCAAACATCAGGTCGCCAAAAAGCAACAGGTTTGTCCCACCTTTCAGTGTTGGGAACTCGATGGTCAAATTTCAAGACCGTTCCCCTGAGTGGCAATCGCTTGGAAAAAATGTTATTAGTTCTGTCCACATCTGCTAAAACCAAAGAAGTGTCTATCTCTGCTTTAATAATTTTTTCAGGCGTCCTCACGCTCATTACATACGAGGGTTTCAACAAATCCCAACCATACCACTTAGGCAGCACTTGGGTGTTTGCATCTAAAGATTTCACAAACCAAGTGTTGGGAATGTGATAATTATATTTTTTACCTGATTTTCCACTCAAGGTCACCTCCAAAGGCATTTGCATCCTGCCGTATCTTTTCAATTTCACACGAGTCACAAAGCCGCTGTCAGTTGCTTGAGATTTCAGATTTTTCACACCATAATCAATTGTTTTGGTGGTTTCAAGCCATTGGTCAAAGAACCAATTTAGGTCAGTTTGGGCTTTTTCAGTCACGGCATTTCTAAAGTCTTCAGGATAAGGATGACAAAACTTCCATTTCTCGAAATAGTGTTTCATGCAATCCATAAATAGTTTGTCTCCCAACACCAACCTCAGATTGTGCAACATCACACCTGTTTTGAAATAGACTAAACCATAACTTCCTCCATGTCTGATGGCACCATTGAAGTGATGTGAATGCGTATTCAAGGATTCATCTCTGTCATCGTTCACAGTTCTGAGATAAGGATAATATAACCTGTCATTTAAGGTTTGTTCATTAGCCAGGTGCTTAGTTACCCATTTTCTTTTATGGGTTCTGGTTCTTGATGGGCCTACAATACTGTCCATTGCCCAAACAGTTAGAAATTGAGTGAATCCCTCATCCAACATTGCCCGATAGGTTTCGTTATTGCCGACCATTCCATAAAACCACATATGTCCGATTTCATGCGCGAGCAACTGTTGATGACCGGGATAAGTGCCATTGTCAAGTGTAATCATCGGATACTCCATTCCGTCTCTGGCATCTGCCACAATGATTTTTGGCCAAACATATCTTCCAAAATCTTTAGAATAGACCTCTACCACTCTAGCTGCAAACCTAGCTGAGGGCAAC
>JBDNDT010000328.1:0-3734 GCA_046718985.1 Cytophagales bacterium | reverse complement strand
CGATGATGCGGCTATGATTGTGTCTTATCATCGCCTTGCGTATCGCTTTGAACAACCTTATGTGCGCAACTACCCGATTAACGCCATGGACCGACGCGACTACCGGGAGGTGTGGTTGGATAAGTAACAACCAACGCTTTTACTTTTCATGCCCAAAAGTCAAGTAAATTTTTGATGGCTTCTTGGAAAAGTTTTGGGGCTTTAATGCCTAAAATGAGTTCGCCGTTTTCGTTGAGCAAAAAGCCGATTTCTATTTCTACAATTTGCCGTTCTTTGCTACCATAAAGCACCACAGTGCGCAAAATTTTGAAATTTGGATAATACTTTTTGATGTAATTTTGCTCAATAAAATCATAATTGGCAAGTTCAGCAATACCTTGTGAACGAAATTTATATTTTTTACCTTCAATATTTATTACTTCACTACGCCCAAAATCTATCAAAATCAGGTCGGGAATGTGGATAATTTGGTTTTTGTCGCCTGCCTTGTATTTTTCTCGGTCTTTGTATTTTGCTAACGGAATGGCATCACCTTCTTTTGTGATAAAATAGCCTCTTTCGCTACCTGCATGATTTTCAAAAATGGAATAACCTTGCGTAAAATTTTCTACTACCAAATGAATGAAAATTGTTCCTAATTTTTCTCCTTCAGTTTCGTATTCCCAATAGTTTACATTTAACTCTGCTTGTGGCACTTTCAAACCTTGCAAAGAAATGTCTAATTTATTGGCTATTTGGATAAACTTATTGGTTTTACCTACGTGCTTTTGTTCTAATCCGTGTTGTGTAATTTCTATTTTTTTCGTCCAACCTAATTTCCGTAAAACCGCACAAATGATACTCAAAGCACCAATGTTTGGGTCGTGAGAAAGTCTGCCACTTTTGTAAAGTCTTCCCGAAATTTCAATTTTACTGCCTGATTTAGTCAGCAAAATGGGTATATTTCCCGCAGGGGCTTTACGCATATTTGCCTTAAAATCAATAATTTCGTCTATATTTTGAAAAGGTACAAATATAGTTTCGTCTAATTTTTTGCCTAAAATCTCCACTCCTAACGTCAACAAAAGCCTTGTACCAAAAATGTAGGTTTCTGTCGGATTTTCCTTTTGCTCTACTTTTAAATTGTAAAGCATTATCATTTTGACATTTGGGTAGTAATTTTTGATAAAAACAAACTTACTGCAACGCTGATATACACCTGTATTTCGGCTTTCTTTATCGTCTGTTTTGGTTTCTTCTATGGCATAAATGGGCGTATCTGCTTGTGTGGGCTGGTTTTCTTGGTAAAAAACCAAAAAATCTGTAAAACTTGAATTGCCTGAAACGATTTTGATAAAAACCTTATTGACTTTGTTGCACCGAAAACCTGTTACTTCATATGTGAAAGTAAATTTATCATTTTCCAAAATGGGCAAAATCCGCAAACTATCCATAAAGCACGCAAAGCCGTAATCTTTTGCAAATTTTTGGAAAATAGTTGTCAAGACCTCTTTTTTAGGTTTTTCTTCGGTGAGTAGCCAAAGGTTAGGCTTCATTTCGTTTCAAAATATAAAGCTGTTCTTGGACAATTTTTTTGGTTTTGCTCTCACCATTTGAATTTGACTTAAACCGCAAATAATCAAATTCTACTAACTCTACTTCCCCAAAACGACCCAAAACAGATAAAATTTTACCCTGTGGCATAATGCCTTCGCTGTTGTAACTCAAAACCAAATACTTGTAACTGGCATTTTTGGCAATGTTACAAAGTTCTTTTAAGCCTGTTTCTGTATTGCAAAATCGTGATTTCTGATTTTCATAAGGTCGCATACCAGAAACTCCTTTTATTGTTGGATTATCATATTTAGCAATCGTTTCCAATAAATGATAATTCGGGGCATATTGCCTCTGATTGTAAGGTGGGTCTAAATACAAAATATCTGTTTGAATATCCGAAATTAAACCAACCGAGTTTTGATTGAAAACCTTATTTTTTTTATTGCTAATAATAATTTCAATAGGTCGCAAAGTCAATTTTTTAACTGCTCGTGCATCCCATTTTTTTTGAAAAGCCGCATAAACTCCTGAAATATTGGCATAAAAAGGTACGGTTTCAATCAAGCAAGCCAACAAAATATAATACTCGTTTTCGGTTAATAAATTTTTATTTTTCCAATTTTCAATTTGCAGACGAATCGCATCAATAATTTTTCCGTTGTTGTTGCTAAAATACATTCTTGGAATATCTAAATCTTTCGTTCCTTCGGGGGTGTAATTTTGGAAAATAAAACCTTCTTGTTTAGGAATTTCGTTCAGATAATCAACTACTTGCATTAAAGGACTTGAAAAAAGCGAATTACTTTTGACTTCTATGTTTCGTAATAATTTTTCAAAATTTGGCACTTCATTATTTTCAATGTATGCTTTTTGTAAAACAAAAGAAAAATACAGTAAGTCAGAAGAAAACACTTGATAACCCTTCTTTTTGAAAAACTTCCCTACATTGCTCGTTCCTGCAAAAAAGTCAAAAAATGAATTTCCCGAAACACCTTTTCTTTGCAAGATTTGATAAATTTTTTCCACCAAATTTTCCTTGTTCCCAATAAACCTCATCTAATCAAAAAGAGTTTTCGGTTTTTCTACTTCGTAATTCGTTATCAAAACTTCCACACTTGCATTTTTTTCACGCACCAAAGTTTGGTAGTTTGAATTGCTGTAATCGGCACGTAAATAGCTGACTTTCAGATATTTGTTTTTATTGAGCCAAGTTTGCAACATATCATTTTTTTTGCCTTTATGCTCTAAAACATTAGACAAAGCAAACCGAATATTTCTCTTGTGCAAGTTTTCCAAAATAGATAACAATTTATGTTCTTGGACTTCATTCCAACCTGTAAAACCACGTTTGCCGTCGTTGTATGTACCTAAACTAATCAAGTAAGGCGGGTCGCAATAGACAAAATCCTTTTCGGTTAAGTGCGAAAAATCAAATTTTTCGAAATCAAAGCAAGTAAATTGAATGTTTGAAGTCTGAATTTTACGCACAAATTGAATAAGATTTGCCCGCATTGTGTCATTAAAACTACTTCTTTCTCGTCCAAAAGGATTGTTAAATTCGTGGGAATTGTTGAAACGGATTTGATGATTAAATGAAAAAGCCACTAACACAAATAAATCTAACGGATTTTTATGCGTGTTGTAATGCTCACGTAATTTTTTGTAGCCTTCTTCGTTTGTCAAAGACAATTCAAATACAGAAATTTGATTTTCTATGTGTTGTAAAATTTCTGAAATGCAACGTTTTTGAAATTCTTGGTACATTGCTACCAAAAATTTCAAGTTGTCGTTGCAAATTATTTTTTCTGCTTTTACATTCAAGCCTACATTACAACCCCCTACAAACAAATCAATAAAAGTGTTTATCCCTTTTGGAAAGAGAGGTAGAATCTGTTCCAAGAGTTTATACTTACCACCGATATAATTAAGTGGGGATTTGATTAGGTTAGAAGTTACTCTGTCAGATACTACGACTTGCATATAAAGTGATGTTAGATTTTAGACTTTGTTTGTCTATCAAGCAGTTTTCTGAATGTAAAATGAGCCTGGCTCGCGGGCTTCTGTCAGAAACGGACAAACCGCTTTGAGTTCATTGAACGCTCGATGTTTAAGGTAATTGACAGCGGCAAGCACTTTCCATTCAGGATTCCCCGTCAAGAAGGCTTCAAGCAAGTATTGCTCGTTCCAAAATCGCACTT
>JBDNDT010000327.1:0-3739 GCA_046718985.1 Cytophagales bacterium | reverse complement strand
TTGTTTAGAAATCAAACAATTCTTTGACTTGCTTATCGCACTTAGCGAAAAGTACAAAGAAGTACTCTTAGTAGGCTATACACACTTTCAAATAGCCATGCCATCTTCATTTGGATTGTGGTTTGGGGCTTATGCTGAAAGTTTGTCAGATGATTTATTAATGTTTCATTCAGCATATAAGATGAGTAATAGAAACCCTTTAGGTTCAGGTGCCGGATATGGCTCATCATTTCCATTGAACAGAACATTAACAGCGCAACTTTTGGGTTTTGAAGGACTCCATGAAAATGTAGTTTACGCTCAAATGGGAAGGGGCAAAACAGAATGGTTTATTGCCAATGCGATAGCATCAGTGGCTAATACGCTTTCTAGATTTGCTATGGATGTATGTCTTTACATGAGTCAGAATTTTTCATTTATCACTTTTCCTGAACATCTGACAACAGGTTCTAGCATCATGCCACACAAAAAAAACCCTGATGTTTTTGAACTCATCAGAGCAAGGTGCAATCAAATGAAAGCTTTGCCCAATGAAATAGCTTTGATTAATTCAAATCTGCCATCGGGATATCACAGAGACATGCAACAAATAAAAGAATGTTTCATCCCGGCATTTGAAAGAATTAATGAATGTTTGGAAATCATTCTCTATATGCTTCCACACATCATTGTCAAAGACAACATTGTTGAACAAGATATGTATAAATATATTTTCAGCGTTGAAAGGGTGAATGAGCTAGTGTTAGAAGGTGTTCCATTTAGGGATGCATATAAACAAGTAGGTTTTGAAATAAACGAAAACCAATTCAAACCGAATTTTACCATTCAACACACCCATGAAGGAAGTATTGGGAATTTAAGAAATGAAGAAATAAAGTCAAGTTTTAAATCGACCTTAGCTTCATTTCAATTTAACACAAAAGATAAGGCTTTGAATGACTTAGTTTCGGGAAAAAGCATTGCCTATTTATTCAACTGATAATGATCATCAAAAAAGCAGAGTTCATCAGTTGTACTGATAATTATTTCAAATGCCCTCCGGCTGACAAACCGGAATTTGCATTCATAGGAAGGTCAAATGTTGGGAAGTCATCTTTGATAAACATGTTGACTGATCATTCAAAACTGGCAAAAGTTTCTTCAACACCCGGAAAAACCCAAACCATTAATCATTTTGAAATCAATCAAAATTGGTATTTAGTTGATTTGCCCGGTTATGGTTATGCAAGAATAAGTCAAAAGGAAAGGGAGAAATGGAGCAAAATGGTGTGGAATTATATCTTGAAAAGGGAAAATTTGACTTCAATGGCAGTGCTTATTGATTCTAGAATACCTCCTCAAAAAAATGATATAGAATTCATCAACAAGCTGGGAACAGAAGGAATTCCGTTTTTTATTGTTTTGACAAAGTGCGACAAATCAGGTTTGCAAAAAACAGAAGAGAATTTGAACTTATTCAAAAAAGAGATGTCAGAAAGTTGGTCAGAATTGCCTTTATTTTTCAAGACCTCCGCAGAAAACAAAAGTGGCAAAGAAGAAATTTTGAACCACATCAGTGAAATAATAAAAACTTTGAAAAAAGAGTCGCTTTTTTGATGAAAAAAAGTAAAATGCTTAGTTCAAATCAAAATTAATCTGCTATATTTGCAATCCAAAATGGAGGATGTAGCTCAGCCGGTTAGAGCGCCAGTTTGTGGCACTGGAGGCCGTGGGTTCGAAACCCATCATTCTCCCTTCAAAAGAGGTTATTGAAAAAGACCTCTTTTTTTTTTGCAACATTTTCCCGATTTTTTTGTAAATTAATTTCATCAAAACATTGTGATTATGGTGAAATTGAGCGAAAACTGGATTGTTGATGGACTGATTGATTTTGAGTATAAAAAATACATAGCATTAGCTTATCTAAAAGAGGTTAAGGAAGATTTTGACTTTCATAAGCTATATCCAAAGCTTTCGGAACTTTTGAATCATTATAACAATCTGAAGAAAATCAGCGACTCAAAAGACGAAATATCAAAATTGTTTCCAAAGAAAATCTCTAATGCCGACTTTAAAGAATTTAAATTGGTTTATGAAAACGCTGAAAAGGAGAGTGAATTGATGTCTGAGATTCAGTCAATAATTGACTTTGCTATCCCGGAATTTAAAAACAAGTTGAATGAAGGGAAAGATTTATATGAATATATTGAAAATCAATTAGAGATTTCTCCAGTAGGTATAAACCCTTATAACCAAGAAGAAGGCTACCTGTTGTTATCGAATAATCAGAATCATAATGTGGAGATTTTCTTTTATGAAATCAGTATTTTTGAGAGTCCGTTTGAAAAATTCAGGGGAATACACACAAAATGGATAGATAATGTGAGGTCAAGTATAGGTAACACGATTGAAAATATCAAAAAAGAATTGTTTAAAACCCACAAAAGATTATCAATTCCTGCATTTTATCATGTAAACAGTAAGTTATTTTGGCCATTGGAAGAAACTCTATTGCCAATCTCTAAGAGAATGCTGGTAAAACACATTTCAACTCTTTGAAATGTGTTTAGAACTTTAAATCAAATCAAGAAAAATAAGGAGACAAGAAGAAAACTTAGCATATGCTGTTTAGTAAATCTTTTGTTGTGCCAGAAATAATACTTGAAAATTCTATTCTTCAAAATAATTCAAGTCTTAATTCTGTCAATGTTTTGACAATCTGATATCAATTTCATCAGTGATATATGTCCATTCAATAGTTTCTCTAAGTTTCCCTACTAAATCTTCAAATGCTTGAGAATCTTTTTCGGCATATTCAAATCTTGTAATAAAGTCAAATGGCTCGCCAAGATCTCTTGAATGATAAAGTTTTCTTGCTATGGCAGGCAAGTATTTTAAGCCAATTGCTGTGTGATGGGAGTCTTCTTCAAAAATTTTTCTTCTTTCATCTTGACCTAAAGACCACCATTCAGCATTCTTTTTAATGGGAATGATAGCAGAACGCTTAGAATCTAATCTTCCTAAATCTTCTTGAACTGATTTAAGTTCCTCAATTTCTTTTTTTTCAGCATACCTGATATTGCTTGTGAAGCCATTTAGTTTCCAAGTATAATCATTATACAAATTATTTGCGGGCAAAACTGAGATCATATAAGCACTGTTCAAAGTTTGTGATCCTTTTTGAGTTTGTATGCTTAAAATAGTCCATTCGCCTGAGTTTCCGGCAACAAAGCAGAATAAAGTGCTTGAATTAATGTCCATATCTAAAAAATTTATTAAATACAATATACAAAAAAAGCCTCCGATTTTAATCAGAGGCTTTTTTTTATTTTTAGTTCTAAGAAGTGTTATCTCTTCATCACTTTCTTGAACCACTTAGATTTGCCGTTTGAAACACAAAGAATATATTGACCTGCCGGTAAAACAGACATATCAATAGTGAATTGCTGAGCATTTGTGCTTGTGTTGAACACTTCAACACCATTTGCATCAGACAATGAAACTAATGAATTTCCGGTTAAACCAACATTCACCTCAATTCTGTCAGCAGTTGGGTTTGGCAACACCGCAATGTTATCTACTGTGAAATCGACAAAACTGTTTGGAAGAACACCTGTTCCTGTCAGATTAACTGTGAAAGTAGGGGTTGAAGTGACGTTTGTACTAAAAGTCAAACTTGCTTGTTTGTTGAGTCGCTGGTTCTAGGCGGGATGGACATCGCGCGCATCAACTGCGCCCATGACGGCCCTGCCCAGTGGGA
>JBDNDT010000326.1:0-3740 GCA_046718985.1 Cytophagales bacterium | reverse complement strand
ATTCCAATCAATGATGTCAATGAATTCATTCCTTAGCTTGTTAAAAATTTTCATTGTTTATGCGTTGTGAATTAAAAATTGTCCAAATTTGAGTTTAATTTATTTTAACCATCTCACTCGAAGAAAAAAATGAACGCTGACGTTATCACCACTATTCCAAACTTTCAACCTAGAGAACGCTTTTTTCTTCCCATTTCTTACACGCTAACTACGTGGGAAGATTTGAAAAGGTTTTATGTTGACTTGCTCGAAAGAAAAATTGATTCACTTGAAATTTTGAAACAATGGATGAAAGACCGTAGCGAATTAGAATCTTTTGTTTCAGAAGACATGGGCTGGAGATACATCAAAATGACCTGCCACACTGATAATCAAGAATTTAAAGAAAGCTTTCAATACTTCGTCAATGAAATAGAACCCAACATTTCTCCCATCTCAAATCAACTTGATATCAAGTTTTTTCAGTCACCTTTCAGTCAAATGCTTGAAGATGAAGCAGACAAAATTTTATTGAAAAAAATCAAGACTGATATTTCGATTTTCAGAGACGAAAACATACCTCTCTTCACTGAAATGCAATTGAAACAACAGGTCTATGGAGAAACCTGTGGCGCAATGACCGTAGAGTTTGAGGGCAAAGAATTGACCCTTCAACAAGCCGGCGTGAAATTGCAATCTACTGACCGCAATGAAAGAGAAAAAATATACTATGCCATCAACAACAGAAGAATTCAAGACAAAGAAAAACTAGACCAACTGCTCAGCGAACTCATCAAAATCAGGCATCAAGTGGCTGTGAACGCAGGCTTTGAAAACTATAGAGATTATATGTTTGCCGCCATGCATCGCTTTGATTACACCCCGCAAGATTGCTTTGATTTCCATGAGGCGGTGAAGGAATCGGTTGTGCCCTTTTTGAACGAAAGAGCCGCATTGAGAAAGAAAAAACTAGGATTAGACAGCCTGAAACCTTGGGATCTTTCTGTTGACCCTGACAGCAAACCGCCATTGAAACCCTTTAAAAATGGTGAAGAATTGTTGCTCAAAACGATAGAATGTTTCGACAAAATGAATCCTTTCATGGGTCTTTGCTTGAGAGAGATGGACAAAATGAAGCGTTTCGACCTCGAATCAAGAAAGGCAAAAGCACCGGGTGGCTATAATTATCCCTTAGACGAAAGCGGTGTGCCTTTCATTTTCATGAACGCTGCCGGAACTTTGCAAGATTTAGTGACCATGCTCCACGAAGGAGGTCATGCCTTGCACTCCATCTTGACAAAAGATTTAGCGCTCAACAGTTATAGAAATCTCACTTCAGAAATTGCAGAATTGGCTTCAATGTCAATGGAATTGTTAAGCATCAAACATTGGGACATATTCTTTCCAAACCCTGATGAACTCAACAGAGCGGTCACTTCACACATCGAACAAGCCGTTCAAACCCTTCCTTGGGTGGCAACCATTGATAAATTTCAACATTGGCTCTATACAAACCCCAATCACAGCATCGAAGAAAGAAACCACAAATGGGTTGAAATTTACAGTGAATTCGCCATTGAAAGTCTGGATTGGGAAGGTTTAGAACATTATAGAAGGAACATCTGGCAAAAACAGTTACACATTTATGAAGTTCCATTTTATTATATCGAATACGGAATCGCTCAATTGGGGGCGTTTTCTGTGTGGAAAAACAGCGAGGAGAATTATGAAAAAGCCATAAATGATTATGTTGAGGCATTGAAACTGGGATATACCTTACCCATCGCAAAAGTGTATGAAAAAGCATCGGTGCCTTTTAACTTCAAAAAAGAACATATCAAAAACCTGATGACATTTGTGAAAGCAAAATTCTAAACACAGATATAAGTCAATAAGAATCTCAAGACATCTGCTCATTCACCAAGCAACATGATTTAATGTGAATGAGCTAAGATTGATGATTTTTTTATAAAAGTTTTGGGCAAACCGCCTAAGGGCGGCCGGGCTGTTGCGGCTCGCTCTTTTTTGTTCCGTTGCACTACACAAAAAAGGAGCTCAAACAAACCGCGCCATCCCTTTTGCGAGTGACGTACAATCCTCAATTTAAGTTATTTTCAAGAGAAAAGTCTGTACATAAGACTTATCCAATTCTTAAACAAAACCATAAAAATGGTTTAAATTTGAATCATGTTTCAATACTCTTATTATTTCCTCGAAAAGCTTTCAGAAAAACTGAATCTTTACCTTTCAAACTTTAGCTTTTGGGGTTCAATCTCAACATCAAACCATGAAATCATCTTAATTTTCAAGCAAGATGATGAACAATTTAACTGGAAAATAACATTCGAAAAATCATTTTTTGTCTTCTCATTTCCCCATCAAATTGGTGAATTTCAAAGGCCTCAAAAATACGGACAAGAATTGACCGGAGAAAAAATCGAATCCATAGCTACACTCTCAAACGAGAGAATTATCGAAATCAAATTCTCAAAAGGCTCAATTAGAATCAAAGCCTTTCAACAAGGAACCGTTTATTTTTTAGACAATAATCAATCTCAACTTTCAAAATTTCCTTATTCTGCAACTGATTTCGAAAATTTTGAACCCAAACCATTTTCTTTCACAAAAGAACAATGGTTTGCCCATCCTGACTTAAAGTCTTTTTGGCCTTTTTTGTCAAAATCAGAAACCACTTTTCTTAACAAACATAATTTCAACCAAGAAGAACGGGAAACACAATGGAATCTTTTGCAATCACTTTATGAAGAAATTCAACACTCCAAAAAATCTTATTTGTTGGAATTTCCAAACTTAAAAATTGCCTCAGTGATTGGAACTGAAAACATATTAGAAGAATCCTATTCACCCATAGAGCTTTGTCAATTGATTTTTAGAAAATTAATCATTGAAGACGGTTTTCAGAAAGAAAAAGAGATCTTGATATCTCAAAAAAAACAAACCAAAATCAGAATTGAAAAAGCCATCATCAAAAGCGAACACCATTTGTTTGAACTGAAAAACAATATCAATTATCGTTCAAAAGGAGATTTAATCATGGCTCATCTTCATCAACTGCAAAAAGGAATAGAAAACTTTGAGTGCAATGATTTTGTGACCAATGAAAAACTTATCATCAAAATGAATCCTAAACTCACACCATATGAAAATGCTGAAAACTATTATCGCAAAGCCAAAAATCACTGGAGAGAAATAGAAACCTTAGAAAAAACCATTTCATCTAAGAAAGCCCAATTAGAAACAATCGAAAGCGAAATAGTTGAATTGGAAAATCTTTCAGACCGAAAATCATTAAATAAAGAGAAAAAGAAAGCTGAACCTGTTGAAGAACCCTTTTTCAGACATCAATTTGAGGGCTGGGAAATCTGGGTGGGTAAAAATGCCAAGAAAAACGATGAACTCACCCAAAAACATGCTTACAAAGAAGATTTATGGCTTCATGCAAAACACACCACGGGTTCACATGTGATTGTGAAACATCAATCAGGAAAGAAATTCCCAAATCATGTGATTGAAAGAGCAGCAGAAATGGCCGCTTACTATTCAAAGTCGAAGAACGACACCCTTGCTTCGGTGATTGTGACACCAAAAAAGTTTGTTAGAAAACCAAAAGGAAGTGCACCCGGCTCGGTGGTGGTTGATAAAGAAGAAGTGGTGTTGGTGAAACCAAAGCCCTGAAAATAAACATGGTTAACTACTACAAAAAGAATCAAACTTATAATAAGTTAATCATTCTCACGCAT
>JBDNDT010000325.1:0-3753 GCA_046718985.1 Cytophagales bacterium | reverse complement strand
TGCTGATGAGCGTGCTGGTCACAATCGGACCCCATCCGCCACCTCCAACAGAATCCATAAATCCACCAAACAATGCTAATGGAGTCACTTTCGAGAACTTTTTCCTTTCTGTCACTTTTCTGAATGCTTTTCTCAACACAATAATTCCTAAAATCATTAAGTAAGCTGACATTATCGGTTTAACATAGTTTTTAACAAAACTTTCTGAATCTGCTCCATCAGCGAATGAAATCACCAGAGCACCTAAAACAGCACCTATCATTCCAGGAATTAAAAGTGTTTGAAAAAGTTTTTTGTTAACATTTCCTAACTTCAAATGGGAAAGCCCTGATGCTCCAGTGGTGAACACTTCTGCAATGTGTATGCTTGCACTCGACATGGATGGTGAAACTCCCAAACTTAATAAAAATGAAGAAGCCGTTGCTCCGTAAGCCATTCCCAAAGCTCCATCCACCATTTGAGCCCCTAATCCAACCATGATAAACAAAAATAACTCCTTATTAAAAATACCTGAGAGCCAATCAATCACCAAATTTTGAGTCTCTTCACTGGCTGTGGTGAACAACCAAGAAACACCAAAAAGAATTAACAGAACTGATGTCAAGACATAAGCCAAAATTTTGATATTCGTGTTTTTAGAGTTCTTTTCTGTGATTACCTCAATCAGTTTTACTTGAATTTCTTCCTTGGCTATCTCGTTTCCTAACTTGTCTATTTCTTTTTCCGACGACATGATTTTTTTTTGATTTATCAATTGAAAGTGGGTTGCTAAAACTCACTTGGCTCTGTTTATTATGCAAAATAACTTATTTTTTTCTTCACTTTATCTTTTGTTGAAATGTGGTTTTTTTAACATCGAAATGCCAGCAGCTAATTATTTTCTTGAAGGTATGTGATTATCCAAAAACCACTGTTTTGTTTCCTGAAACAAACACCCTATCCTCAAAAATTAAATGACAGGCCTTTGCCAAAACCTGTTTTTCAATTTCATGACCGGCCTTAACTAATCTTTTAACCGTGAAATTGTGGTCAACTGGCATCACTTCTTGGGTGATGATGGGACCTTCATCTAGGTTGTTGTTTACAAAATGAGAAGTAGCCCCAATAAGTTTAACCCCTCTTTGATATGCTTGCCTATAAGGATTTGCACCAATGAAAGCCGGAAGAAACGAATGGTGAATATTGATGATTTTATTTTCGAATCGTTCCACAAAATATGGTGAAAGAATGCGCATAAACTTTGCCAAGACCACATAGTCAGGGTTAAATTCAAGCGTTTTCTTCAACAATTCATCTTCAAACGCTGTTCTCGATTTGTTTTCGTGTGTGATGTGGACAAATGGAATTGAAAATCTTTCTGCCAAATCACCCAAATCAGCATAGTTCCCAATCACACACCTAATGTTGGCGTTCAATTCCCCATAATGATTTCTAATCAACAAATCGCTCAAACAATGATGTTCTTTAGTGACATAAATCACAATGTCTTTTTTGCTTTTAGGGTTAATCACCAAGTGCAAAGGCTTTTCCAAAACAGATTTCAAACTGTTAAACAAAACAGATTTGTCTAATTGACCAGACATTTCACACCTCATAAAAAATGTATTGGTCTCTTCTTCTACAAATTCTCTCATCAAAATGATGTTGAGACCGTGTGTAAAGATTTGATGAGTTATTTTGTTGATCAGTCCTCTTTCGTCTTGGCATGAAACCAACAATGTGTGTATATTTTCAATCATAAAGCTCCAAGACCAAAGAACCATCACGCATCTCGAATGTTTTGTCAGCAATTTTTGCCAATTCCTCATTGTGGGTGACCACAACAAATGTTTTGTTCATTTTCTCCTTCAATTCAAAAAAAAGTTTGTGCAATTCATGTGCATTTTTGGAATCTAAATTGCCACTGGGTTCATCAGCGAGAATCAAATCAGGATCATTGACCAACGCTCTTGCCACAGCAGTTCTTTGTTGTTCACCGCCACTCAATTCTGATGGTTTGTGGTGCAATCTGTGGCTCAATCCCAATTGTTCCAAGAGTTCTTTTGCTTTTTCTTCGGCTTCTTTTTTGCTTTTTTTGGCAATATAAGCCGGAATGCAAACATTTTCTAATGCTGAAAATTCAGGTAAAAGATTGTGAAATTGAAAAATAAAACCCAGTTTTTTATTCCTAAATTCACAAAGTTCTTGTTCATTGAGAGAAAAAATATCAGTGCCATTGAAAATCACTTTTCCACTGTCAGGCTTGTCTAATGTGCCGATGATTTGAAGCAAAGTGCTTTTTCCTGCGCCTGATGCGCCAACAATTGTGGTTATTTCTCCTCTTTTCACCTCAAGACTCACATTATTCAGCACTTTGAGGTGTTTGTAGGATTTTTCAATGTTATAAATCTCTATCATTTAAACGCTCTTGAAAAGCAAACAAATGCGAAATTAGTCTTTTCTTTAATCAACTATCATGTTTTTTTCAAATTCGATTTTATATTTTTCTAAAAATTGTGGGCAAACCGCTACGCGGCCCGGCTTTCGCGGCTCGCTCTTTTTTGTTCCGCTTAGGGCTACACAAAAAAGGAGCTCAAACAATCCGCTCAATCCGTTTTGCGTGGGAATTTCAAAACCAATACACACAAAAGAGAACAACAAATGTTTAACCATTAAATGTGATTGTTAATAAAACATAATGCCTTTTGCATCGTATTAAGTGTAGATTTTCATTATAAAATTTCCAAGCATGTCAAATCAATCCATAAAAAAAGTAGTGGTACTGGGTTCTGGTGTCATGGGTTCAAGAATTGCTTGCCACTTTGCCAATGTGGGCGTGGAAGTTCTTTTGTTAGACATTGTACCAAGGGATTTGACTCCCGCAGAAACAGCAAAAGGCCTCACATTGAATGACAAAGCAGTAAGAAACAGAATTGTCAACGACTCCCTTCAAGCTGCAATCAATTCAAATCCTTCACCAATCTATAGAAAATCTTTTTCAGGAAGAATTAAAACCGGAAACTTTGATGATAACTTCTCGGAAATAAAAGATTATGATTGGATTTTAGAAGCTGTTGTTGAGAATCTAACCATAAAACAATCCGTTTTTGAACAAATCGAAAAATATAGAAAACCGGGAACCATCATCTCTTCCAACACTTCGGGAATTCCTATTGAACTGATGGCACAAGGAAGAAGCGATGATTTCAAAAAGAACTTTGTAATCACTCACTTTTTCAACCCTCCAAGATATTTGAGACTTCTGGAGATTGTTCCGTCGTCTTTCACATCGCCTGAACTGGTGAAGTTTTTGATGCATTATGGTGATTTGATACTAGGGAAGGAAACCGTTCTTTGCAAAGATACTCCGGCATTCATAGCAAATCGTGTAGGAATTTTCAGCATCATGGATGTGTTGAGAGTGGCTATGGAATTGGGATTGAGTGTCGAAGAGGTGGATAAACTCACAGGACCTGTGATTGGCCACCCCAAATCAGCCACTTTTAGAACTGCTGATGTTGTGGGTCTTGATACACTGGTGAAAGTTTCTCAAAACTTATACCAAGCTTTGCCAAACGATGAGAAGAGAGACATCTTCAAATTACCTGATTTGCTGGTGAAAATGAGCGACAAAAAAATGTTGGGCGACAAAACAGGCAGTGGTTTCTTCAAAAAAACGAAAAATGAAAAAGGAGAAACTGAAATTCTTTCCCTAGACCTCAACAGCTTAGAATATAAACCCCAGACCAAAACAAAATTCGCTACTCTAGAAAG
>JBDNDT010000324.1:0-3761 GCA_046718985.1 Cytophagales bacterium | reverse complement strand
AAAACGGTTCTCAGGCGAGGTATGGATTATTAATATTTCAAGCACTTTCAACCGGAATTGGTGGCTTCATAGTTCCAGTTTTGGTGTGGTTGTTCTTCGTTGAATCGAAAAGTAAAAATGAAGTATTCGATACAAAATTCACTTCTTTCAACCCTTTGATTGCTCTTGCTGTCTTTGCTTTTGTTTTGGTTTTCATGCCCTTCAATTCTATATTGATTCATCTCAATTCAATGCTTGACCTTCCTGATTCATTCAGTTCATTGGAAAAAAGCATGAAAGACTTGGAATCTTCTGCCGAAAACACAACCTCTTTTCTAACTGATTTTGAAGACTTTAATCAGTTTTTATTTGGTTTTTTTGTCATCAGTTTGTTAACCGGGTTTGGTGAAGAGTTTTTTTTCAGAAGAGGAATACAAAAAAAACTGCAAGATTCAGGATATAATATTCACTTTTCAATTTGGATAACGGCCACTGTTTTCAGCTTTGTACATTTTCAGTTTTATGGTTTTTTGCCAAGACTTGTTTTGGGTGCTTTGTTTGGTTATATTTATTTTTGGACGCAAAACTTAACTTATCCAATTCTGGCACACATCACCAACAATGGGTTCACTTTGGCTTTGATTCATGTTCAAAAATTAAGTGGTGATCCTGTTGATTTCTCTGACAAGGAAATGGCACCATGGTATTGGGTGTTGCTTAGCTTAATCGGTTCTTTTGCATTAGCTTTCCTAATCAAAAAATCGGGAATGAATCCAAAAAAGAATAATGATGAAACAAGAAATCAAGATTGAAGACATATTAAAGTTTGAAAACTTGGAGTTGTTGGCAAAACACGTTGTTGAAGGCTTCATAACCGGTTTGCATAGGTCACCATATCATGGCTTTTCGGTTGAATTTGCTGAACACAGGCAATATAATTTAGGTGAAAGCACTAGACACATCGACTGGAAGTTGTATTCGAAAACAGACAAACTTTTTGTGAAAAATTTTGACGAAGAAACCAACCTCAGATGTTATCTGTTGGTTGACTGTTCATCATCAATGAATTATCCGGAAGAAACTCTAGGCAAACTCTCATTTTCATTTCTTGCAGCAGCAGCAATCGCTAAGCTCTTGCAAAAACAACGAGATGCTGTGAGTTTGACTCTGTTTTCTGATGACATTGAATATCAAAGTTCTTGCAAGTCAACAAATTTGCATTTCAAGCAATTGATTGACACCATGAATGTTTTTCTGAATGAAAGGAAAAAAGAAAAAAGAACCCAACTTGCCTCAAGCTTAGAAAAAATTGCATTAGTTGCTCACAAGCGATCTTTGATAGTCATCTTTAGTGATATGTTTGAAAACAGCGAAAACCTAGATCAAATCTTCAAATCACTTCAGCATTTAAGGCATCAAAAACATGAAATCATTATTTTCCATGTTTTTGAGAAAGAAACAGAAATGGAACTCTATTTCAAAGAACAAATGATAGAATTCATTGACACAGAAACTGGTGAAAAAGTAAAACTATCACCTTCGCAAGTAAAAAAAGAATATGCAGAAAACTTTTTGAATTACACAAAAACGATTCATCAAAAATGTCAACAATTTAAAATAGATTTTGTGCCGGCAGATATCAACTCAGGTTTCGAAAAAATCTTGTTTGAATTTCTTTCGAAAAGAGCCGGAACAATCAAATAAATCTAATCAAAGTAAGAATCCAAAAAATCCGTGAATTTCACCCAAAAAATAATAAATTTCAGAGTTATAACCCTTGTGTATTGCATTTTTGCAATTGTGATGGCTTTGCAACCAATATTGTCAACTCATGTTAGGGAAAGGTCAGAACCGGACCATCCTTACACTGAGTATAATAACTATGTCATCTTTAAACAGTCTTTTCATCATCTGATTGAAAACAAATTATTGTATCAGTTTTTTGAGTTTGATCATTGGGATTTTTATAAGTATAGTCCAACATTTGCACTTTTGTTCGGCATTTTTGCCGGACTTCCTGATTGGTTAGGATTGATTTTGTGGAATCTTTTAAACAGCCTTGTGTTTGTTTTTGCAATTTCCAGATTAAATCACCTTAGTGAATTTCAGAGAACACTTTTTTTGTTTTTTACACTCTTGGAAATGAACACCAATCTGGTGAATAATCAAGCTAATGGTTTAATGGCAGGACTAATGTTGTTGTTTTTTTCGTTTCAAGAGAAAGGAAAATACTCGATAGCTAACTTTTTGCTATGCCTTTCAGTGTTTATCAAAATCTTTTCAATACTTGGTTTTTTGTTACTTTTCTTATACCCTAATCGTTGGGAACGTATTTTAAATGCCCTTTTATGGGGTGTTTTTTTTGCAATTTTACCACTTTTGGTAACTGATTTTGAAAGTTTAATCGCTCAGTACGAAAATTGGTTACTTTTGCTCAAAAACGACAGTTCATTTGGAGCAGGTTTGAGTTTTCATCGTTTTTTCACCATTCTACTCAATTTCGAATTTGATAAATCATTAAGCTTAGCATTTGGTCTTATTCTCTTCATTTTATCATTTTTAAAAGTTTATCTCAATAATGATTCTTTCCGGCTGAAAGTTTTTTTCTGGGCACAACTGATGATTTGGGTCATCATTTTCAATCATAGAGCCGAATCACCCACTTATATCATTGCTCTATCAGGTTTGTTTCTGGCTATGTTTCAATTTTACAACAATAAATCATTTTTCATCGCGATTTCAATCTTTTCAATACTGTTGACATCATTAACCGCAACTGACCTTTTTTCAGGAGCAGAGGTTAAAAAATGGATTTACGAATATTCAGTGAAGGCTATTCCGGCTATTTGCATTTGGTTTTTATTGGTTTATCATTCATTGACGTTTACGAAGAACAAGCCCTCCTTGAAACCAAATTAAGTATAAGCTGTTAAACTCTTCAGGTGCTCGTTTATGCAAACTGTTATGGCTTTAGAATAGATAAAACCTTTGAATGGTTTCTAATGAACAATTTGGGTTAGAATTAAATTTTTAACCATCAAATTTAAGTTGATGACAAGACGAGAAAAGCTTAGGTTTTCAACGCTAAGCTTTTGAATTGCTACGGAATTTCGGCGTTTTCTTTGCGGATATTTGCGAAAAACGGCACAAATCCATCAAAACTCAGCACTCTTTGGAGTTCTAGGAAATGGAACAACATCTCTGATGTTGGTCATTCCGGTCACAAAAAGCAACAGTCTTTCAAATCCTAATCCAAAACCGCTGTGCGGGCAGTTTCCGAATCTTCTGGTGTCGAGATACCACCACAAGTTTTCTTCTTCAATTCCCACTTGATGCGCTCTTTTAAGAATTTTTTCAATACTTTCTTCTCTTTGTGAACCTCCAATGATTTCCCCTATACCCGGAAAGAGAACGTCCATGGCTCGAACTGTTTTTCCGTCATCGCTTTGTTTCATGTAAAAAGCCTTGATTTCGGTTGGATAATCAATCAAAATCACCGGTTTTTTAAAGTGCTTTTCAACTAAAAATCTTTCATGTTCTGATTGCAAATCAATTCCCCAATCAACCGGATATTTGAACTGTCCTTTTTTGAAAGGTTTGCTGTCTTTCAAAATGGAGATAGCCTCAGTATAAGTCAATTTTTCAAAAGGAGTTTCTAACACAAAATTCAATCTTTCAATCAAACCTAATTCACTCCTCTCCTCAAGTTTCTTTTTCTCATCTTCTTTTTTGAATCTTGCATCTAAAAAGTTTAAATCATCTTGGCAATTTTCAAGTGCATA
>JBDNDT010000323.1:0-3773 GCA_046718985.1 Cytophagales bacterium | reverse complement strand
AAAATTTATTAGGGCTATTGGTGCCCAAAACAGGCTTGTCACAAAAAGAAAGGTAGGTTGCTTGAGAGATGTTCAGCAACATCCTCACCTCGTTTTTATTGAGATGACCCAAAAACTTCAAATTCTTCAAACCCATTCTATGAGCCTTTTGAATGGTTCTTTCAAGGGCAGCTCCTTCTCCTGCCACTAAAAATTGAACATTAAAGTTGGCTTTCAAACATGAAAATGCAGCGTCTAAGAGTGCATCCATTCTGTTCACTTTACCTATAGCGCCAATGTAAGCAATGTTGAAACTATTCTTTAATTCATTTCCAAATCTTTCAAAAGCCTCATTTCGGTCAATTTTAGCCCTGAAAAATGAAATATCAGCCATGTTTGGTAACACAGAAACTGCTTTTCCAGGCACCATTTGGTTGATACCATCCCTCATTCCGGGAGAAAGTGCTATCAAGCGTTCTGCCTTCACATACAAGTCAAGCTCCAACTTTTTAAGAAAATAAATCAAGACAGGGTTTGTGATGGCACCCATTTGAATAGGTGCTTCCGGCCAAAGGTCTCTCACCTCAAAATAAAAAGGAATGTTTTTTTTCTTTTTCAACCAAAGCGCAATCAAACCAACAGTGAGTGGAGTAGAGGTGCAATAGCATAAATCCAAGCCTTCAATTTTGCTTGCTTTTTTGAATGCCAAATAAATGAATTTTAAAAAGGCAAAAGCACGACCGAGAAAACCCAATTTATTGGCATAAAAAACAGGTAAATAAATCACCTGGATGCCTTCAACATTCGTTTCTAATATGTTTTTTTGGTTATGAGCTGTCAGCATCACCACTTCATGCCCTTCTTCTACCAATGATTTGGCCAAATAATAAGACCTAACAGCCCCACCTTCTGAAGGAGTTTTGAAGTATTGGTGAACGTATAATATCTTCATTTGTTGTTTTTGTCTCTTTTCTTTCGTATTCGAATTACTCTCAATCGGGTTTCTTTTTTCAATTTATGCAAACCGCAACACAGCCCGGTTTTCGTGGCTTGCTCATTTATGGAAAACTCTCCAAATTTTAATCAAACTCCTCCAAGCCATCATTTTTGAAGAGATTAAGCCAAACTTTTACCAAAAAGGAGTTCCAAACGAACCGCTAATTCCGTTTTTACTGTCTGATTCAATCCAAGTTTGAAATCAATTTTATCCAAAATGTTTGAACATGGATATATACCAAATTGACTTGCAAGGTATCCGATTTTTTAATTTTTTCATGATTTTTTTTCACTTTTCTTCTTTTGGTCATTTTCAAAAGTTTTACAAAAAGAACTAATCTCACAAGTATCACATGCGGGTTTTCTTGCCACACACACATATCTTCCATGCAAAATCAACCAATGGTGTGCATGATGAATCACTTCTTCGGGCAAATTTTTTACCAATTCTTTTTCAACTGCCAATGGGGTGGTGGCTTTTTCTGTTACCAGTCCTAAACGTCTTGAAACTCTAAACACATGCGTGTCAACTGCCATGGTGGGTTTTGAAAAAATAACTGAAGCAATGACATTTGCAGTTTTTCTGCCTACGCCCGGCAGTTTTTGTAACAATTCAACATCATCAGGCACTTCCGATTTAAATTCTTCAACCAGCATTTTTGCCATTCCAATCAAATGCTTTGCCTTGTTATTAGGATAAGAAATGCTTCTGATAATTTCAAAAACTTCTTCAAAGGTGGCATTTGCTAAGTGCTCAGGTGTGGGGAAACGTTCAAAAACTTTTGGAGTCACCATATTCACCCTTTTGTCAGTGCATTGCGCACTCAATGCCACTGCCACCACCAATTCATAAGGGTTTGTATAGTGCAATTCGGTTTCCGGCTCAGGTTGTTTGGTTTTGAAATGTTCAACAAACAGTTTGTATCGTTCTTTTTTGTTCAATGTCTTTTTTGATTGCAAAAATAGGGTTGTTTTTTATAACATTCATAAGCTTTAACCATCGTATCCTTTTTAAATCCTAAAATCATTTTGCAACTACAATCTTCTTTTCTTTAAATTCAACTTCATCGCTTTTCACTTTAAGCACATACACACCTGATTTTAGAGTACTAGCATCAATTCCACATCCATTTTCATATATTCCGGAAAGCACTTGATTTCCAAAAACGTCATAAACATCATATTCAAGTTCAGCAGAGTTTTTAAAGTGATGTTTTATAAAAACTTTGCTGTTTGTTGGGTTAGGATAAATTTCTATTGTTTTATATTCGGTTTTCTTTTCAATCTTGATTGTTTTCTTTTCAAATGAATAGTTTGAAAAAGCTTCCTCTTCAGAAAAATCTTTTTTCATGAATTGTGGTGAACAATAATTGAAAAAATTGTAATAGTAAAGCTCGCTTAAACTTTTGGTGTCGTTGGCAAACAACACTTTGAATGGATAAGAATCAACAAACAAGGGATTAAAATTTAATGAAGCATCATTAGGATTGCTGAATGGTGAAGATTCTATTGTTCTATAGGTTTCTGTTCCATCTTGGTTAATACGGTGAACATAAGCTTGATAAAGTCTTCTGTCTTTCCCGACAAAATAGATTGTGCCATTATTTCTCACATAAAAATTTCCATTGGCTCCCGAAGTATATCGTTGCCCGTTGTGGTAAATTATCTCAATTTTGTTCAAACTCTCAACCTTGTTATCGGATGTCAATTTGATGTAATAGATGTTGTTTTCATACACAAAATAAATTTTGCCGTAGTAATCATAATGTATTTCTGAAAAAATATCAGGTCTCACATAAGTCTGAAACTGATTGGGTTTGTAAACAGTGTCAGGTTGTACCTTGCGTTCTACAAGGCTATCCAGCTTCATTGATATCAAAAGACCTGATGTGTTGAAGAAATAGAATTGATTTCTCCGAACGCTGAATTTGTTTGCTACTGAAATGATCCCACCAAATGAAAATCCGGTTGTTTTTTTTTCTAACAACATCAAAGGCTCGTCATATTTTTCAAATTGATTGTTTTTGAGTTGAAAAATTTGGGACATCAGGTTTTGTTCTTCGTTTTCCCAAAAAATCATGAAATATTCATCATTGAAATTGTGTACATAAAATGAATTGGTTTCGTCAAAAGTCTTGATGTGATGAAATGAAAAAATATCAAAATTTTCTTTTCTGAGTCCATTGTTCAAATCAATCAAAGCGGCTTTCAAGATTTTATCACTGTCTTGGTAAAAAAACAGCATATCATTTGCAGAGTTAATTGGTTTAACTAACTGTATCTCTTTTTTGAAACCATTGCAGTCTGCCACAATATCAGTTTCGGTTTTTTGCCAACGATCATTTTGATCAATGGTCAAGAACACCACTTTTTTTGAAATCTTATCAACTAAATAGATTCTGTTTCTAAAATACCAACTTGAATAATCAAAATTGCTATATGGCTCAATGTTTAAATTGGGTAGCTGTTGGCTGAACCAACCTGAAATGTGTTGATTTTCAGTGAGGTCTCTTGATGTTGAAACAAATGCTGTTTTTTCAATCGTGTATTCACAATTGTCTTGGTCTGTGATTAAAACACTGAACGGATGTGCACCTCCTTGTGTGGCTTTGAAAGTGTTGATAGGTGTGTCAGTTATTGAGTTATTGATTCTTAAATGCGGACTATGACTTGTCCATCTAAAAGTATAAGCTTGGTCTGGTTACACGTTATTTATTTCATTTGTGAACTCAGCCTCACAACTGTTTACATAATTAGATTCAAATTCAAAGATTTCTTTTTTTGTATCAACATCACGG
>JBDNDT010000322.1:0-3774 GCA_046718985.1 Cytophagales bacterium | reverse complement strand
TGGGATTGGGCAACCAGGACAAGCCGAAACACCCGTAGGTTTCAAGACTGCGTTAGCTCTCTTTCCTTCAATTCCATTCACGATAGCAGCTACTGAGAAGTAATTTTGAACTGTTGAAGGACTTGTAATTACAAAATTCGTTGTTGAAGTTGTGCCTAAAAGCTCCATTCTGTTAGTTCCCAACTGGTAAACCCTGTAAGCGCTTGCGTTTGCCACTGCATTCCAACTGATTCCATAATTGTTTTGACAGCGATAATCAACGCTGAGATTTCCGGGCAAAGGAATGATACCGACTGCTCCGGTTGTGGCTGTGAGTCCTGAACGAGAAACCCTAATCAAAATTTGACCTGATGAAATGGTGGAAGGAACACTCCAAACCAAAGATCTTCTTGAACCACTTACTGTGCTTGAAATGGTTGTCCATGTACTGCCATTATTTGTGGAATATTGAACCGTGAAACTGCCGTCATTTCCAAAAGCATTCCAACTGATTGAATTATTCTCGCCCGGAAATAAGGCTTGACCGGCAACAGGATGGGTGATTTCAATGTTATTTTGGATAAAATCATAAACCAGAAAATATTCTTGTGGTCCTTGGGGAACGGCAAAACCAGTTACATCGACTGTGTAAGACCCCGATGGGTTATCAATCACTACTTGTTCTTTATTGTTTAAACGGTCAACGCCTCTTGTTGCAGGAGAATTTAACAAAGCAGTGCTGGTTTCAGATGGGTTTAAGACAAAAGGCAAAACAGATGTTCCTCCCTGCCTCACCACCATGTCCAAATCATTAACCAATGCTTTGGCGGCACCAACAGTACCCTGTGGATCTACCCAATAAATCATCACTTTCAACTGCCTTGTGTTTGCTGGAACAGTAATGGTGTGATTTCTGGTTTGTCCATTAGTTACTGTGTTGGTTTGATAATTTTTGGCAACTATGTTTCGATGCGTTCTGGCTGCGTTAATTTTACCAAATCCATAGATAAAATCGGGACCGGCATTGCCAATGTCATCAGCAGAGTTGAGCATGAGCCCTAGTAAAAGACCCGACTTAGGGTCTTGGTTGTTATTTTCAGTTCTGAAAGATTGAATCAATTGTGCTGTGATGCCTGAAACTGCCGGGGCAGCCATTGAAGTTCCTGATTTCGAGGAATAAGTATCATCATTCTCAGTTGACCAAACACCAGAGCCAAGTGCCGAAATATCGGGTTTTATTCTGCCATCAAACAAAGGCCCGCGACTCGAAGAACTTGATGCCAATTCTGAGCTTGTTAAATTAGCAACAGAAAGAACATTTTTGCCAACTTTGAAAGATCCCGTGATGTTGCCCCACCCGGTAGGGAATTTATTACAATTTTCAGTACCACTATTTCCGGCTGAAAATACATGTATCAATGTGTTATAAGTTCTCACCTGATTATCAACCGTTCTTGAGCTTGAGTTATAATCACCATTGCAACCCCAACCCAAAGAGTGATTAGTTACGCGAACCCCATCAGGGGTATAAATATTGGGTATTGCTGAAATATCAGAAGTTCCGTTATAACTGATTAATCTTGCACCGGAAGCATGTCCCTCATGCCTGTGATTGAGTACACCCGCTCCGCCAACAATTCCGGTCACATGTGTGGCATGGCTGGAAACAGCAGCAGTTCCCCTGGCAGTGAATCTACCTGTGAAATCAAGATGAGGAAATGATAAGCCACCATCGCCTACGGTCACTGTGACACCTTGACCATTCAAAGTTGAGTTAATACCATTGTTAATCACATTTCCTCCATGCATAGACCTGCCAATTCTATTTTCATCCACAGGCTCAGGTTCAACTACTTCTATGTATTTAACCTCTTTGATTGAGGCTATCTTTTCTATGTTTTCGAAAGGTATTCGCAAATGAAAGTGATCTTGGTTTCTGGAAATGATGGATGCAAACTTTGAAATATTTTTGACTTCAACTCCAATTTTTGATATTTCATAAAAGTGACAGAGAACATCAACACTTCCTTTTTCAATTTCAGCATGAGAAGGGTATTCTTTTTTAATCAACAAGGGGTCTAACTTATACACAGTGGTGATTGGCAAAATCTCTTTCACCCCTAAACCCATCAACCTTGATCTTGATGTTCCGGATTTTATTAATGCGCGATATGTAAAATCCGGTATATAATCGTATAAAACAACACCTGATTGGTTCAAATTACTGATGTTGTTAGGTATTTCTTTGAATTGTATGAGCCAATAATCATCATTGTCAAAAATTTCCGGAACTCGCTCTTTTCCGGGGGTGAATTTTTCAGTGTCAATATTACCACTCAAAAGGTATATGGTGTATTTACTGTTGTTTTGAGCAAATGCTCCATTTATTGCCATTAAGCAAAAAAGGATTAGAGTGTTTAAGGCTAATAGGTTTTTTTTCATAAGTTGCTTTGTTTTACGACTTCGAAACTACACTAGTTATTATACTTTTCAAATATTTTTTTGTGTTTTAAACAGCATTTGGTTTCATTAAAGCGATAGAAAAGTGATAAGATTTGTTGTTTTAGAATTTCATATTTAATGCTTTTAACATTCAAAATATGTTTTAAAGAACAATAAGTAACGCTTTAATATCAGTTTCAGAACCTCAATACAAAAGCATGCTAATTGACGAAATATAATGCTTCTTGCGAAAAATATCTTGAACAATAAATTTCGTAACAATACACCCTAAAATGAAATCAAATTTTCAACAAGATTTCCTAACAATCTAGCAACTGAATGTTGAAATTGATAATTTTGACACATGAAATATATTTTTGTCCTAAGCCTTATTGTATTTAGCAAAATTGTGTCATCACAACCATTAACAATTAATGGTAAAGTCACTGATGTAACGAATGGTGAAGCCATTCCGTTCGCAACAGTCCACACAAAAACAGGCACAGCGGTAACACAAACAAATTTCGATGGTTTTTTTACAATTAACATAAATGATGGTATATCTGACTCATTGTTCTGCGGATATATCGGTTATGCAACTCGTGGAAAAAAAATAAACCCCTCTATTAAAAATCAAATAATAGATTTCCAACTTCAACCTGAAGGTCGTGTTTTAGAGGAAGTTATTATCAAAGCAGGAGAAAACCCTGCATACAAAATCATCAGGAATGCTGTTGCTAATAAAAATACGAATGATAAAAGACGATTAAATGCTTATGAATATGAAAGCTATAACCGCACTGAAATAGACGTAGATAACATTTCAAACAAACTGAAAAGAAGAAAAGTATTCAGGCAAATCGGAGAATTTATGGATAGTATGAGAAAAGTGGCAGGTGAAGACGGGAAACCGATTTTGCCCATTTTTATTTCTGAATCCATCTCAAAAGTTTATTATAGAGATAATTTACCTAGAATGAAAGAAACCATTTTGGCGACTAGAGCAAAAGGAGTCGGTGTAGATGATGCCAGTTTAGTGTCACAAATTATTGGAAGCAGTTTTCAAGAATATAATTTTTACAAAAGTTATATCAACATACTTAACAAGGACATCCCCTCTCCGATTTCTGAAAACTGGAAGGTCTATTATGAGTTTTTTCTTGCTGACAGCATGTTCATTGACACCAATTGGTGTTATAAAATTGAAGTTGACCCCAAAAACAAAGCAGATTTGACTTTCAAGGGTGTTATCTGGATAGCAGACCAATCATGGGCTTTGAAGAGAGTAGATTTGACCATCCCGAAAGAAGCAAATATCAATTTTATTGATCAGGTAAAAATTCAACAAGAACT
>JBDNDT010000321.1:0-3802 GCA_046718985.1 Cytophagales bacterium | reverse complement strand
AGCTGATAAATTGCCTGAAGCCGTTGAAGCTATGGAAGAGTTATTTGAAAAGATTCCAAAATCTGATCAAAACATCAAAACAGCCAAAGAAGCTATCATAAAATCTATTGAGAGCGAGAGGATAACGAAAGCTTCTGTGCTTACATCTTATGAAATGGCTAAAAAAATCGGCGTTGACTATGATTTGAGAAGAGATGTCTTCAATTCAATTGACAAAATGGATTTTTCAACCATTGAAGAATTCCAAAAGAAATTCGTGAGCAAACAGCCAAAAGCTGTTCTGGTGTTGGGAGACAGAAACCGTTTGCCATTTGAATATCTCACCAAAAAATACGGTACAGTTAAAGAACTGAGCCTTGAAGATGTTTTTGGGTATTGAGCACTCATTTCAAATTAATCAGGATTTCTAATACTAAGCTTTTTGCATCTTTATAAAGAAGTCTAAACAGGTTATTCAAAACCCACCATTTGAAAAGGTGGGTTTTTTTATTTGGTGAATTTGAACACAAATGATGAACAATAATGCAAATATTCAGCTAGTTTTGTTAGGATAATTCCACAGGGCTTTAGATTTAAACAGGCTAATCAAGCTTACAGAAACATATCAATTTTGATTTTTAACTTCAGATTTTGGTTTGAAAAACTGAGGGTTTAATTTTGTTGAACAAAATTTGTTTATGGACAAAAAGAAATGGATGACCTTAGCTTTGTTGGGGATTTTGCTGGCTTGGGTGATTTTGCTGAATTTACCCCAAAAAAATAACTTTGAATTAGACATAAATGCTGATTCATTCGCTTTGGAACATAGCAACGAAGTTGATAGCATCACTTTTGATTATGAAGGCAAGATTCTTTCGATGTCAAAATTCGGAGGTGATTGGTTAATTAATGGCAAGGTGAAAGCCGAAAAAAGCCTTGTAGAAAGAATGCTCAATATGACAAGCCAAATAAAACTAAAAAGAGCTTGGAACACTGAAAAAACAGACAGTTCAGCTTCTTATGTTGGTATTACATTTTTCAAATCAGGTCAAAAGCTTTTGGGTTTTATGCTGAAAAAAGAAGGGCTTAGTGTGATGAAGACCTCAGAAAACTCAAAAAGTTATTTGGCAGAAATTCCTGGATTTTCCGACAGTTTCGGTAGTTATTTCACCGCAAATGAGCTCACTTGGAAATCGAATTTGATTTTCAACAGCACCCTCAGAACACTGAATGAATTGGAAATCATCAACCATAAAGACCCAAAATTCAACTTAAAGGCTAATTATAAAGACGGCTTTTTTGATTTTAAAGGTTTGGCATTGCCTGACACTCAAAAAGTAGGGTTGTTTTTGTCTCAATTCAGAGAAGTGAGGTATGATTATGGCTTAAACGACAGTTTAAAAGTGCTTTCTAGAAAATTACTTAGTGTTCAAAAGCCATTGCTAAGCATTGAAGTGGTTGATATTGACAGCACAAAGAACAATTTTTTGACAATTTATGAGCTAAAAGAGAACAAAAGGTTTTATCTTGGAACCACAAAAGTGGTGAGCGACACCTTTTTGATTAGCAAAAAAACGATTACTAATTTGACACCATCTTTGAATCAACTTTCCAAAACAACACCATGATGAATCTCGATTTGACGGGCAAAAGAGCCGTAGTTTGTGGTAGTTCACAAGGCATAGGTTTGGCAATTGCCAAAGAACTTTCAGGACTAGGGGCATCCATCACCTTGCTTGCAAGAGATGAAAGAAGAATGTCATTGGCGATTAAAGAACTAGACAACTCAAAAAATCAAGAGCATCATCAATTGGTGATTGATTTAGGTCAACCTGACGAGGTGCGCTCTGTGATGAGAAATTATGCACAATACAACCCAAAAATTCATATTTTAGTCAACAACAGTGGTGGTCCAAAACCGGGAAGCATTTTAGACATAGGCGCAGATGAATTTAAAGAAGCTTTTTTGCAACACTTGATTTCTGACCATGCATTGGCAAAAATTATTGTTCCGAAAATGATCGCAGAAGGTTATGGAAGAATCATCAATATTCTTTCTGTTTCTGTGAAAGAACCCATTCGAGGTTTGGGAGTTTCAAACTCAGTGAGAGCGGCTGTTGCCAATTGGGCGAAAACTCTTTCTGACGAAGTAGGTCCTTTTGGAATCACCGTGAACAATGTGTTGCCGGGTCCCACCAACACAAACAGAATCACCACCATTTTGGAAGCCCATGCCAAAAGGCAAAATAAAGACATTGAAACCGTGAAAGAAGAAATGCTGTTAGACATTCCCCTTAAAAGATTTGCCTCTGCTGAAGAAATTGCTTATGCCGTAGCATTTTTGGCTTCTCCTGCAGCTTCATACATTAATGGAATCAATTTGCCTGTTGACGGTGGAAAATTGGGTTGTTTGTGATGAATAAGTTCTTTGTTTATTCTCCAAAAGAATCGCCAAGATTAGAATATGTCTTGAATTGGTTGTTTAAAGAACATTATCCTGCTGTTTTCAAAATAGTTTCGAGTTTAAATGAACTTCCAAAAGATTCAGTGGTGCTGAATTACAGCAATTTAAAAATTCCTTCTTCAATAAATTCTCTTCAGGTTGAACCCTCAGGTTTGTTGTTTCAAACAGGTTTAGATGAAACAATGAACAAATTCAATGCTTTTGAAAAACTAAAAACCAATTCAGGAACAACATTTGATGTTTTATCGGCCATTTTCTTCATGCTCAGTCGTTATGAGGAGTATGTAGTGGATGCAAGAGACTCTTTTGGTCGCTTCACCTTCAGGCATGCCACCACTTTTGGAGATTTTTCTTGGCTTTCGCCTGTATGTGACATTTGGGCATCTGATTTGGTTACAAAAATGAACCAAAATCTAGGACTAAATCTTACACATCAAAAATCCTATTTGTTTCTTCCCACATTTGATATTGACATTGCCTTTGCTTATCGTTTCAAAGGATTCACCAGAACAGCAGGTTCACTAGTTAAAAAGCTTTTTAAAGCTGATTATGGTGATTTATTTAAGCACTTAAAATTTCTACTAACAAACTCAGATGACCCATTTGATACTTATGATTTAATTGCTGATGCAGTTAAGAACAGAAATTATCTGTTTTTTGTTCACATGGGCAATTATGGAAACCATGACATCAGTTTAGATTGGAACAATGAAAAATATAAAGAAACTTTCATCTCAAAACTAAAAGGGAATTATGATTTAGGTATTCACCCTTCTTTGCTCTCTAATACCATTACGGAGAAATTAAATGACGAATGGCTCAAATTTGAAACAAGTTTTGGTCAAAAACCTAAAAAATCAAGACAACATTATTTGGTTTTGAAGCTTCCTCACACTTACAGAAGTTTGATTAAACTCGGAATTGAAGAAGATTATTCTTTAGGATTTGCTGAAACAATAGGGTTCAGGGCCGGAACTTGTTCCCCCTTTTATTGGTATGATTTGTTGGAAGAAAAACAAACACCCTTGAAATTGTTTCCACAAACTTTTATGGAAAGGTCACTAACAAAATATATGAAGCTGAATGATGATGATGCAACCAAAGCAACCAAACAACACATTGACTTAATTAAAAAACACAAAGGAACCTTCACTCCCATTTGGCACAACAGCACTATAAATGAAAATTCAAGCCATAAAATGGTGTTCAATTTGATGTTTGAACATGGAATTTAATTTCATAGTTTATCAGCCAACAGATAAATTCTTTTAACTTTTCATACATAAAGCAAACATTAATTCTTTATTGCAGTATTATGCAATGTATTTGAATAATAAACTAGCCTTATGAAAGTGCTGA
>JBDNDT010000320.1:0-3810 GCA_046718985.1 Cytophagales bacterium | reverse complement strand
GTTAGATTTCCCAATATCAAATAAAACACAAATCAATTCGAACTCCTTTAACAAAATCATTCACTTTTGTGTGGTTAAATTCGTGTTAGTGTCTTATATTGCGTTTTTTATTGACAATAAAATTGGAATTAAAATGAAATCTATTTTTTCAACGCTTACTATGGTTTTATCTTTTGTATGTTGTTTCTCTCAACCCGGGACGTTGACAAACGCGATTTTGTATCAGCAAGAAGGTGATTTAGCTAAAGCAAAAATTGAAATTGAAAAAGCTTCGAAACATGAAAAAACAATTAATAACCCTAAAACATTTTATTACAAAGGCTTAATTTTTGAAGAAATCTCCAACTCAAACGACAAGCAAATCAGTGCATTATCTGACAGTGCTTCTTTGGTATCTTACAGAGCTTATCTGAAATCCATTGCCTTAGATAAGCCAAACGGACAATATGCTAAAATGAGTCAAAAAAATCTGAATAATTTATGGAGTTCATTGGTGAATTCAGGAATCAAACTATACCAAGAAAAAAGCTATAATCAATCTTTGGAGTTTTATGAGGCAGCACAACAAATTAAACCAAAAGATACGTTGGCTTATGTGTATGCACAATATGCTTACATGGCCATGAATGACACAGCAAACATTTTGAACAGTTATAAAAAATTGTTCGAAATCGGATATAAAAACGAATCTGCATTCTACAATGCTGCGAATCTTACTTTCAACTTCAAAACAAATGGTTTTGATGAGGCCATAAAAATAATTGAAGAAGGAAAAAAACATTTCCCAAACAGCAAAATGTTATTGTTAGAAGAAGCCAACATTTACACCAAATCAATGAAATCTGACATTGCAATTCAGAAACTAACAGAAGCAGTTAATAAAGACAACAAAAATCCAATTTTGTATTTCAACTTAGGTGTTCTTTATGACCAAAATGGCTTTGAAACAAAAGCAATCGAAAGTTATGAAAAGGCTATCAGTCTGAATCCAAACGAGTTCGATGCATTATTTAACTTGGGTGCTTTTTACTATAAGAAAGCAGGAGACATTATCAAAGTAGTAAACCAGATGAATGCCTCACAATATAACAAAGAGGGCAAAAAAATGGAAACAGATGCCAAAACTCTTTTTGAAAAGTCTTACGTTTATTTTTCACAGTGCAAAAACTTAAAAAACAATGAGCCTTCTGTTGAAAGAATCATGAATGATTTGAACATTAGGCTCAAGAAATAAATCAAATGCCTGAACAAACCGCTCAAAAAGCATTTATTACCAAAACAACAGGTTCATTTTATCACATCAGGCTTGATGACGGAACAGAAAGATTAGCCATTCTGCGAGGTAAAAACAAGTTGAAAGAAGCCAAAGTAAACAACCCGATTGCTGTTGGAGATTTTGTTTGGTGTGAACCCGAAAATGCAACTGATGAAAAATGGGTAATTCATGAAGTATTGGAAAGAGAGAATTATTTGGTACGTAATTCAACACACAAAAAAGGATTTTCACACATCATTGCATCAAATCTTGACCAAATTGTGGTGGTTGCCAGCTTGGTGAATCCGAGAACTTCTTTGGGTTTTATTGATAGAATCACTGTTTCTGCTGAAAGTTACAGAATTCCACTATTCATTTTACTCAACAAGTCAGATCTATTTGATGAAGAATTGCTTGAATATGCTGATAACATTAAAATGGTTTATTCATCAGCCAAATATCCAGTGATGAAAACCAGCAACCAGACCGGTGAAGGAATTGAAGGTCTTAAAAAACTGATAGCAAACAAAAAAACATTATTCACAGGACATTCCGGAGCAGGAAAATCATCATTGCTTAACACACTTTCACCCACTTTGAACCTCAGAACCTCTGAAGTCTCGGCATCAAGTGAAAAAGGAATCCACACCACCACATTTGCTGAAATGTTCCATTTGGGCAATAACACTTTTGTGATTGACACCCCGGGAATCAAAGAATTAGGCATAAATGAAATTGAAAAAGAAGAATTGCACCATTACTTCCCTGAAATGAGAAACTATCTCAACCAATGCAAATTCAACAATTGTTTGCATCTGAACGAACCGGGATGTGCTGTCTTGAAAGCCATTGAGGATGGATATATTGCTGACTCAAGATACAAAAGCTATCTCAGCATACTTGAAAACCAAGATAATCGTAGATGATTTTTTCATGAAAGTTGAAATCATACCCAGAAAAAAAATTAAAAATTCATTTTGGCATGATTTGGTGTTGAAACATGAAATGCCGGTTTATCTTGATTGGTTTTATCTTGATTGTGTCACTGATTGGGAAGTATTAAGCATTAATGATTTTGAAAGCTTCACCCCTATTCCTTTTCGAAAAAGATTCCTGAAAAATTATATTCAACCCAACTATGTTCATGCTTTTTCTTGGTTCGGAAAAAACAGAACTGAAAGCATTGATGAATATCTCGAATTACAAAACAGAAGTATTAATTTATTTTGGAAATCAGTTCCTGAATCCGGAAATAGAAAGTATCAGTCTATTGAAAAAGGAGCTTTCCCTCAAAATTATCCTGATCGAAGCTTGAGAAAAAACATCAACTTTTCATTAAAGTCCGGTTTAACATTAGAAAAAGACCTTGATGTTGATGTGTTTATCTCACTTTATGCAAAATGGATGAAGAAAAAAATCGGGTTCATCAGTTATAAGCCCATAACAATTCTTAAAAACTTAATAAACACTTGCAGAAGAGAGAATTCAGGGATGATTTATGCAGCAAGAAACCACAACGGAAAAATTGTTTGTGCTGATTTTTTTGCTTACAACGAACATTCTTTGTTTTTACCGGCATGTGTGACATTACCTGAATCAAAAGAAACTAGAGCACATCTCTTCACCGTTCACAACATTATAGAAGACTTAGGAAAAAGCAATCAAAGAGCCATACATTTTGGCGGTTCAAACCAAGCAAATTTTGCATCATTCAATTATAATTTTGGTGCTAAAGACTACTTTTATAAATTAATTCAAAAGAAAAATCATCTTAGATTTTTTTAAACTTCTATCTTGGCGAAAAAACGTGATTTTTGAGGGTGTTTCAGCAAAAACACTCACAGCAATGAACAAGACTATTCTTCAATCTCAAAGACTATATACTTGGTTTTGCCTTCCCAAGGCAGCACGAAATACTTTTCATTGTATCTCAACAAGACCCTTTTCTTTTCTAACATTGAGTGTTCAATCTTTTTTATTAGTTCATCATTGTGCTCAACACTGAAAGACCAATAATCCTTTTGAGATGATTTTGCCGGGGTGTCATCAACCACAATTACACCGAGATTCATATCACCTTCATAGGTTTTAAAGAATGTTCCTTTTTTGCTCAGTTTCACCACCACTCCTGCTCTCACGCCTTGGCTGTAAGGAACGTTCAAAAAATAGACAACACCTGCTGTTATCAATGCCAAGATAACAATCAAAAATATTAATATTCTTTTCATAAAAAAATAGTGGCCTGTGGGCCACTATCAAAGAGTTTTGGTTAATTAAGCACCTTTTTCGTTTTTGGTGTTTTGGATTTCAAGACGAATTTCTTGAGCTAAAGTTTTCAAGTCTTGCAAACCTTTTCTAACCCTAGTTCCAGCCGCTTGATTTTCTTTTTCATAAAATTTAGAAAAATCACTTTCCAACGACATTACCAAGTCTTTTAATTGCTCGAATCTGCTCATGTATATTAGGATTTACTTGTTTACATTGGATGCCAAATTATGTAATCATTTTGAAATTGCAAAACATTTTGTTGAAATAGTACAAAAAAACACTCGATT
>JBDNDT010000032.1:0-11698 GCA_046718985.1 Cytophagales bacterium | reverse complement strand
GGCTTTGCGGCTGCAAATAATTTAGGAATAATTACGGTTGTTGATTCATCAGGGAACAATAATGAATTAAACCTTTTTAATTTTGGATTGAATGGAGCAACTTCCAACTGGGTGAAAAGTGAAAATACCAGTTTATTACAAAACTCACTTTGTCCTTCGGTGGTAAGTGTTCCCGTCATCACTGTCACTAATACAGCAGATGCAGGACCGGGTTCTTTAAGACAGGCGATATTGGAAGCGAATCTGGCCTGTGACAGTACAATTATTGATATTCAAGCAAGTCCTATAACGATTGCATCTCCTTTACCCATCATTACCAACAACTCCTCAATCAACGGCAACGGCAACACTGTGAGTGGTGGTGGATTGACTTCTATCTTCACTATTAACAATGCAAAAGTCACTATATCAGATTTAAGCATTGTGGATGGTTTGGCTAAGGGTGGAAACGGTGAAAATTCAATACAATCGGGTGCCGGTGGAGGAGGAGGTGCAGGTTTAGGAGGCGGTTTGGCAGTTCTTGGTTCAGCAAGTTTTGTTAATTTAGTGGGTGTTAATTTCGTAAATAATAAGGCAGTTGGTGGAAATGGGGGAAATACAAGTGTGTGGACATTTGGTGGAGTTGGTGGAAACGGTGGTTTAGGGAGCATTCCTACAATTTCAGGAACTCCGGGTTTTGGGAGTAATTCAACCGATCCCGGTACACCTGGTGGAAATGGTGGTTTGTTTTCCGGTGGAGGAGGTGCAGGCAATCCGCTTTCTGGAAATAATACTAAAGGTGGAGACGGTGGTATGTTTGCCGGAGGTGGAGGTTATGGTATTCGTACTGACGGCGATGCTAATTGTCCCTCTCAACCGGGTATTGGTGGCCAGTTCGCAGGCAATGGCGGTATCTCATGCGGAGGTAGCAATTCTAATGGTGGTGGTGGAGGTGCTGGTTTGGGCGGTGCTCTGTTCGTATATGAAGGAACGGTAAGTTTGTCCGGTACCACAGTTTTTAATGGCAATCAAGCCATTGGTGGGATCAGAGGCAATAATGCTCAAGACGGTCAAGGTAAAGGAGGTGCAGTATTTGTTCACACTGGAGCTACGCTTTTGGTAAGTGGTTCAGTTTCTTTAAATGGGAACACTTCAAGCGACGGGGCTTGCACGGGTGTGGATAATGATGCCTATTACAACGCCAACATAGGCGCGCCTGTGTTATTCCCTGCTCAAAAACCCTATAGCTTAAGACTTTCAACGCCTAATACCCAGACCAGTGTGGCATTAGTATGGGATTTTTGCGGGGCTCAACCCATTGTTTCCTATACCTTGCAACGCTCGGTAGGGGATACTCTTTCTTTTAGTACTATTTACTCGGGTGCTGCTACATCATTTACAGACAACACAATCACCGCTAATCAATCTTACTTTTACCGTGTTTTGGGTCAAACCAGTTTTGGCAGTTCCTTAGAAAGTTCAAGGTTGGTGGTGAGTACCTTCCAAGAGCCGGGTAGCGGAAAAGCCATCAGCTTGGGGGTAGGTCGCCATGTGGATATCGTTGAGGGTTTACCCAATGATTTGACAGAGTTTACAATTTCTTTTTGGACAAAACCAAGTAATGTCTCTACTTGGGCTAGATTTTTTGACTTTGGCAATGGCCCGGCACAAGAAAATATCTTGTTTGCAAGACGTGAAAATACCAACAGGTTGCAATTTGAAGTCACCGATAACGTGGTACTCATCACGCCCACAGACGAAATCGAACTTAATCAATGGCAGCATTTCGCAGTTACTTATGTGCATGGGGGAGCGGTAAGAATTTACAAAAACGGCATTTTGATTGCTTCAGGAACCTCAAATGGATCTCAGCCTATCAATGTGCCAAGAAAAAACCGATATATTGGAAAAAGTCAATTCGCAACTGATCCTAATTTTGAAGGCTTGATGGATGAGTTCAACCTATGGACAAGAGCATTGAGCCAAGATGAAATCAGGGCAATGATGTGCCAAAAAGCCAAAGGGAACGAGACGAGTTTAGCTATCAATTTCAATTTTGATGAAGCAAATGGAAGAGGGATTGCCAACAAAGTAGCCAACAGAACATTTTCAGGGATGCTCATAGGTATACCTGATACTAGACCGATTTCCGGTGCTCCATTGGGTGATGTTTCTGCCTTTGTATATGGCACAGGCTCTTCGGTGAGTCTTTTAGACACCATGAGAGTGACAGCCAAAAACTTTAGCCTTTCAGGTAATCAGTTTGTGCAACTATTTAAGGTCAATGACACACCCAATTTGCTGACACTTCCCACAGGAATAGATAGTTTGGAAGCCGGAAGGTATTTTGGGATATTTTCCATGGGTGTTCCTACACACACTTTCACTTATGAGTATGCCAACAATCCTGATTTAGCCAACTCTAAAAGTGAAGTGGCAGCCGTTTGGCTGAGCAGGGAAAACAACGCAGGGCTAAGCTGGCAAAATCAAGTCGCATCGAGCAAAATAAATATCGTTCAGGATACCTTGTCTTTGCAGAGCGGTTTTGCTATAGCTGAATATGTAGTAGGTTTTACACCACCACCTAACAAAGGACAAGCTCTAGATTTTGATGGGTTTAATGATGGTGTGGTTATCAATCAAGTGTGGACTCCTGCATTGAGTAACCTCACCCTTGAAGCTAGCTTTTTATGGAAGGGTGCGACAACAGAAGATCAAGTGGTTGTTTATAGTGGGGAAAGTGGGAGTCATGGATTTGGTATTGTGCTAGAAAGAAATAATAGCTTTCGATTGAGTGTGCTGCTGGGTGGGGTCAGTTGGATGCGCTCTGATTTTACACCTACAGCTAATCAATGGTATCATGTAGCTGCTGTGAATAAAGATGGTATTTGGACGCTGTATCTTGATGGGGTGGCCTTGCCGATAACTCCAAACAATGCTGTTCCTAACGCAATCACTTCCGCAAGATCGTTCATTGGTTGCAACAACATTGGTGGCAATGTTTTTAATGGGTCTATTGACGAAGTAAGAATTTGGAACAGACCTTTATGTCTAGGTGAATTAAATTCTATCAAAAGTGCAGAAAGTTTACTTAACAAGAATGGTTTAATTGCTCAATATAGTTTCAACCAAGGTTTTGCCAACTTTGTCAACCCGCTGGAAACGATTTTAATTGACTCTATTAGTCCTTTGCTCAATAATGGTATTTTACAAAACTTTGCTTTAGACGGAACTACTTCCAACTGGATTGAGCCGGGTGCGGTACTTGAAAATTCAGTAGCCAATGTTTTCCTCAATCCTGTGATTCAGGTGAGGGGCAATGGAACGGTGATTGCTAATAATGATTTCACGCCTTCATTGGCAGATTCTACGGATTTTGGGGTGGCAAACTCTCAATTATTAAGAAGATTCTCTATTCGTAACCAAGGAAATACCACTTTGAACATCATTAATGTAGTCTTGTCTTTTGGTACATCTTTTGATTTATTAAGCCTACCAACAAGTATAGCCGTTGGTGATTCAGCATTTGTACAGGTTAGATATAACCCTAGCATTTCAGGATCGGCTATTGATACCTTGAAAATTACAAGTAACGATTGCAATACACCTTTGTTTAAATTCTTATTGGAAGGAAAAGCAAAAGGACAAGCCCTAGATTTTGATGGGGCGAATGATGTGATTACTGTACCGGATAACAACAATTTGGATCTCAGCAACAACTTTACCTTATCAGCTTGGGTGTATAACCGTGCCAACCCCATAAACCAAAGAGTTTTTCATAAAAGGGAAGCTAATCAAGGTTATGGATTTGGGGTGAACAATCAACAACAACTATGGTTCACTTCTTATGGGGTTTTAGATATTGAAACACCCACTAAACCTGTTTCATTTAACACATGGCATCACATAGCAGTGACTTATTCTAACCAGCCAGGTGGGGTGAAGTTTTATCACAATGGAAATTTGATACATACAGCGGATGCAGTCGGTGAAATTCCGGTTAACAGTGCTCCACTTTTGATCGGAAGTGAAGATAATATCTTGCATTGGAATGGAATGTTGGATAACCTACAAATTTGGAACAGAGTGCTATGTGAAGCAGAAATTCAATCACAATATAATGCTGATGTTTTGCTCAACAAAGATGGACTGGTCTTGCATTATAAATTCAACCAAGGGGTAGCAGGAATAAGCAATTCTACCATCAGCACAGCCATAGATTCTAGTGGAAATGGATTAAACGGTACTTTGAGTGGGTTTGCGCTTACAGGCACTACATCCAACTGGGTTGCACCTAGCATTGTGCAAGAAGGAAGTATGGCCTCGCCTGTGCTTTTGCCGGTATTGAGTTTATCAGGAAACGTACAAAACATCCCGAATTTCAAATTGAGTACTACTATAGCTGATTCAACTGATTTTGGATCAACTTATGGCTCTTTGTCGCGCAATTTTAGAATTACTAACACCGGTAATGCTGATTTATCGATAAGTAACATCGTTCAGAAAAAATCAAATAAATTCAATATTGGTTTTGCTACTCCTGTTGATATAGCACCATCGAGCATATTGCCTCTTTCGGTTACCTTTGTAGCAGATGAAGCAGGGGTGTTCAAAGATACTATTGAGATTTATTCAAACGATTGCAATCATCCGATCTACACATTTGCCATCGAAGCCGAGGCATTGAAACAGGAACCACCCTGTGCTAAAGCCTCTAATGCATCAGTATCGCTTTCATGGTCTGCTTACCTTGGGGCAAATTCATATACCTTGTTTTTTAGAAATAATAACTCAGGAGTTACTGGAAGTCAAACTGTTTCGGCACCTGCCACCACTTATACGTTTACGGGATTAGAAAACAACGATTTGTATGACTTTGCACTTTCTGTAAACGGAGGTGTGGCTTCAGAGATAGTGCAAGCAGTTCCTGTATTGGAAGCGGGGCAAGCCATAGATTTCAATGGAGTTAATCAGTACGTTGATTTTCCTTCCAGTGGAAGTTTGAATATCACGAATCAGTTTTCTGGATGCGTAGCAAAGACTTGGCTCAAAATCCTTCTTATATCATAAGTAAGAATGCAGGGCCAAGCTCAACTTCCGGTGAGCAATGGGCAGTGGTATATAACTCTAGTCCGGGTTTGTTAGAATTTTATACTTTGGGTCAAAATGGAACAAGCCCAAGACCATTCAGTCAAATCCCTGTTAGTGATTTGGAGTGGCATCATTATGCGTTCACCTATAATGGTTTGAATTTTATCACCTACCGTGATGGTCAAGTGGTTCAAAATACACCTGTTAATTTCAATTTGTCTCCTATTAACACCGGCGATAAATTAGTGTATTTGGGAGCAACACGAGACCATTTGAATGCATTGGGATCTTTTGCCAATGTAGAGTTGGACGAAGTGAGAATTTGGGGCAAACCAAGAACTCAACCAGAACTCAACATTTTCAAGGACATTCCTTTTTTAACGGCTGACAATGGCTTACTGGCCTATTGGCGAATGGATGAATCGAATGGTACATTTGAAATCCTAGACGTTTCATGTAATGGATATATTGGAAGGGCAATAAACAGTCCGGGTTCTATTGTCTCCAAAGCCATGCATCCATATATGCCAAAAGTTTGTGCTAGACCTTCTGGATTGACAACAGCCACCCTTACTTTTCAAGATTTACTCACCACTGACTTAGCATCATTTAATGTATATACGAGCACTGATTCCATTACTTGGAATTTGGCAACAACAAATGCTACTTCTCCATTTGCTTTGAACACTTTGACCAGCAATGTGAAAAACTATATAGCTGTTGAAGGGATAGATCTAGCAGGTCAGATTGGAAATAGAGGAATTTCGGTGATCGTTCCTGTATTGGAATCAGGCAGAGCCTTGTCTTTAAACGGCACCAACCAATTTGTTACCATTCCTAATTCACCACTGTGGGACTTCGAAACCAATCAGGATTTCACTGTTGATTTATGGTTCAAGACCACTGATTCAGAAGGTGATTTAGTCTCAACTTGGGCTAATTCTTCTAACGGTTACTCATTCGTGGTGAGGGTTTTTAATGGTCTTTTGCAAGTTGCTCAATACGATAATCAATCGGTTTCAGTGTATTTTTCAAGCATGATTGTGAACGATGGAGTTTATCATCATGTGGCTTTTGTGAAAAACGGGTCTGAGTTTAGAGTCTATATTGATGGAAAGTTAGATGGAACATTTGCTGACATTACCAATTTTGAAACTAGAAATTTTGGTCAGTTACTGTTGGGTAAAAGACACTTAGTGGATACTCAATCTCCTTACAACGGTGAAATTGATGAACTCAGAATCTGGAATGTGGCTAAAACTCAAACAGAAATTAATGCTTACAAAGACAAAACAAGCGTAGGAAACGAAGCCGGGCTTGTAGGGCTCTGGCATTTTGATGAACCTACAGGTAATGTCTTGTATGATGCTACATGTAATGGGTTGAATGGAACAATCATCAATGGTGCTGGTACCATAGTCTCCAAAGCCATGCATCCTTATAAACCTGATTCTTTGAAGGCGACGGCAGTCAATTTCAATAGCGTACAGTTGGCTTGGTCAAAAAACAAGGCTTTCGATGTGGCGCAGGTGAGAATCTTTAAATCAAATTCTCCATTTACGGTTGCGGATACCACAGGTAAGTTTTTAGATGTGAAAACAATAAGCAATCAAAACGATACGACATTCATTGATTCTGATGTTTCACTCTGCCAAACTTATTGGTATAGAGTGGTGGCTGTGGATCAAAACGGTCAAATCGGGGTGGTTTCTGATTTGGATTCTGCTTCACTTTTTGTGAAACCTCCTTCAAATGTTTATGCATTAGTGAACAAAGATGAAGTAGAACTGCACTGGAGCAAAACAGCTAATCATAGTGCAAGCATTGTTTATACCGTGAGTTTTGGAGAAGATAGTACAAGTAGTTTATTGCAAACGGCCACATTTCTAAACGATACTATACTCACCATTGGAGGATTAGAATTTGATAAAATCTATCAATTCTCATTAGATGCAGGTTGTGGAGCATCAAGATTTGAAGCTGCAGTGCCAAGGGTGGAAAGCGGAAGAGCTTTTAACACCAATGGAGGAACTGGCTATTTGGAAGGTAATCTCAGCAATACAAACACTAATGAATTTACATTAGAGGCTTGGTTTAAACGAACAGCAACCAGCACCACCAATCAAATGATTGCTTTAAATGGCAGTACTCATTTACATGGTTATGGAATTTATGTTGAGCCAAATGGCAGACTCAGTGGTGTGTTTGGTGATGTTACAATTTTTTCAACTAATGTGATCACAGAGTTGAACACTTGGTATCATGTAGCCTTAGTGAGAAGGCAAGGTCAGAATTTTATGTATTTAGATGGTGTAGAGTTCTTATTACCGTTCACCGAAGCACCATTGCCTTTCGCCAATGGCAAAGTGATTATTGGTAGAAATGGATTAGGGGTTGAACCATTTTTAGGTGAAATTGATGAAGTTCGATATTGGAATAGAGCTCTTTCAGCTTCGGAAATCAATCAAGGTAAAGACCAACCTGTGAGAGGTAATGCACTCGGATTAACCGCCGTTTACCATCTTGATGAACCCAATGGCTATGGAAAAGCCAATAACGGAGCAAAAGTCGAAAACAGATTGACGCAAAATGGAGGAACTTTTGTGAATTCAAAGGCTATGCATCCTTATAAACCTAGGCTAATTGCTGAGCCTTCTGATGATTACACCTTTATCAGATTGACATGGGATGTGAACAAGGCCTTGGATGTGGATAGGATTTTCATCTACAGACAGATAAATAATTTGGCTGACACCTCAGGCAATTTCTTGGTTTCCATTCCTTATTCAGCTACTAACACCAGCTATGATGATAACAACGATCTATCTTTATGTTTAACTTACGATTATCAGATTGTGATGGTTGACAAATCAGGTCAAATCGGGGTGTTATCCAACAAAGATACTTCAAGGGTATGCCCACCGCCACCGGCCAACGTGTTCAGTATTGCTGAAAATGGACAAGTAACGGTTCACTGGTCTAAAATCAGAACCCACGATGCCAACACAACCTACTATGTGGAATATTCAAATGATATTGATTTTAGCACAATTGGTGTGATAAGTGCGCCGGGAGATACTTCACTCACCATTCCAACACTCACCAATAATCAAATTTATTCATTTGGGGTGAGGCCAAATTCGAGTGGTGAAATTTCCGAATTGGATTACTCTGTTCCAAAACTTGAAAGTGGAAGGGCTTTGAATTTGGCTGTCCCTACCCAATTGTTGAGAAAAACAAATGCAACAGGACTTCCCAAAGGCAACGAGGCTTTCACTTGGGAAATATGGTTCAAAGCTAACAATGTGAACAATGAACAACGATTGTTTTCATGGGGTGAATTGTCTAATTTGCCAAGGAGCTCAAACTCAGTAGCCTTGCAAGGAGGAAATGTGATTGTGCGACATGCGGATGTGTTGAACACTTATGAAGCCAAATTGAAAACCAATTTGTGGTATCATTTGGCGGGTTCTTTCGATGGCAACTCTGAAATAATATATTTGAATGGCATCTCTTTGGGAACTCGGAATATAGGTTCATTGAATGTTGGGGAAGGTTTCTTGTGTGTGGGTAATATCATTTCAGGAATAATAGCACCTACTTCCACTGCATTCAATGGAGAGATAGATGAAATGAGGATATGGAACAGAGCATTGAGCCAAGTGGAAATTGAAGCATTAAGAGATATACCTGCTTTGGGGACAGAATCAGGTCTGGTTGGGCTTTGGCATTTTGATGAGCCTATTATCAATCAGTTCTTTAGTGCTCAGTTCGCTTTTGATAACTCTAGGTACAAGAATGATTTAACTGCATCACCTTCACTGCAAATCACTCAAAGTTCAGGTGCTATGCGTCCTTTCGTTCTAGATACCATTCGTTTCAGTCAAACTCCAACATTGCTGTCACTGGATTGGGATGCTAATTTGGCTTTGGACAATTCCAAGTTCAAAATCTACAAATCACTTAGCCCTAATTTAGATACGGCAGTTGCATCGAATTTACTTGCAGAAGTAAGTGCCACAACTTTGAGCTTTGAAGACCCTAATTTGTTGGGATGTCAAAAGGCTTATTACAAAATCGTAGGCATAGATTTGAACAACCAAATAGGTATGCTTTCGAAAGAGTTTGAAGTGTTATTTGTCGGCAATCCTTTTATTGTGACCTCTGCGGCTGATGATTCAAGTTGTGGCACTTTGAGATTTGCAATTGGAAATGCAAATTTGGCTACAAATAGTGTGCAGATTACTTTTGAGCAGCCATTTAACATCACCTTGAGCAAAGAACTTCCTGAAATAGTGGCCACTGTTCCAGTGAGAATTGATGGAAATGTGAATGGGTCTAAAGTAGTCATCACAGGTAACAATGCAGATTATGTGTTTAGGACAAGTTCTAACTCCACAAGTTTCGAGAATCTTGTGTTGAATAGAATTGGCAACCATGGCATTGGGATTGAAAATGCAGAGGGCGTGATTATAAGAAATGTAGTTTTAGGGTTGAATGCTGACCTAACTTTGTCCAATAATTCAAGTGGTGCAACAGGAATCAGGCTGAACAATGCACCAAATGCCATCATTGAAAGCAACGTAATTGGGGGCTTAGGTGAGGGTATTTTGTTAGAAAACGGATCAAACAACATTAAATTATCATCCAATTACATTGGTATCACTCCAAACGAACAAAATATAAGAAATTCAGGTGTGGGTGTGTTGTTGAGAGGCGATGTGAAACAGACTGTTTTCAGTGGTAATTTCATTGCCAATAACAACATGGGTATTCGTTTGAATGGAACAGCCGTAAACGGTCACGCATTGTATGACAATAGAATTTTTCAAAATACCTTGAAAGGTATAGAAATTATCAATGGTGCTCAAAATGGTATCGAAGCCCCTCAAGATTTGGACATTACTTTTGATTCCACATTGGTCGGGAAGGCAGATGCCGGAGCTTTGGTAACTATTTATGCGGACACTCGAAACCAAGGACGGTTGATTGTTGATCAAGTTAATGCAGATGAGAATGGAATATTTAATTACAAAATATCAAATAATCTTGCCGAAAGGTTAGAATTAGGTGGTTTAGATTTTCTAACCACTATTCAGCACTCCAATAACAACAGTTCTGAGTTTTCAGATCCTATTTTTGTGAGATTCTGTCGAAGGTCACCTTTCTCCATCAACGTAAAACAAGATACTTTAGGTTGTGAAGGTATCCCTATCACTTTGGTTGCATCGCGAGTAAAACGTTTCGATTTTGAATGGTTCAAAGACAACGTTTCGATGGGACCTAAACTTACCGGTGATACTTCTTATGTAGCCAATCTTTCAGGCAGATATTTTGCCAAAATAACCGGTTTTAATTGTGAGTTCTACACAGACACCATCGGTTTGACTTTCAGAAAAGTGATTACCCAACCTGAATTGAGCATCACTGCTGATAAACCTCAATTCTGTTTAGGAGATGAAGTGGTGTTTAGCATAGTCTCAGCAAAAGATACCGGAGATTTCCCTGCTTATCAATGGATGAGAAATAACCAAATGATTAGCAATGAAACCAATAACCAATTAGTAATTTCTTCTTTGCAACCGGGTGATGCAGTTTGGTTGGCTGTTGAAGTAACTGATACTGACAAGTGCATCATAGACACCACAGGGGCATCTAATCGCTATTTTCCTGCCATCACTTTGCTCGATAATGTAAACATTGGGGCTGATCAATTGAGTTGCAAAAACGGAAGGATGTTAAATTTCTCAGGCACCAGTCTCACTTCAAATGGACTGATTTGGTCAAGTTCAGGCAACGGACAACTTAATTTTTCATCGCTGGGAAGCAATTCAGCCACTTACAGACCAAGCATTGCAGATTATGACCGAGACAGCGTTTTTATTTATGCAGTGAACACTGAGGCTGTGAAATGCGGTAAGTTTAGAGACACCTTGGTGGTGAGGTTTGAGGACTATTTACCAAGTTTGACCCTGATTTCAACTGCTGACACTTTGTGCGAAAAACAAAAAGTTAATTTTGAACTTGTCAATATTGTGAGACCGGGTGCAGCACCGATTTACCGCTGGTTGCTCAATGGAGTGGAGGTCGCAATCAACCAAAACACTTTTAGTGGTGATGCTTTCAATGACGGTGATGAAATTCAGGTGGAAATGCTTTCTAATGACACTTGTGTGAGCAAACCGATGACCATGTCAAATGTGATTAAGCTTAAACTCGGTCGTGTTATATCACCTTTGGTTCCTATTAATTTATCAGGTCAATTGTGTGGCAGTGATGTTCCATTGCTAAGTACTTCGAGCAATTTTGTGGAATATCAGTGGTTTGTGAATGATATGAGGATTGCAGGTGCTGAATCACCGCAATTCAGCCCAAGTGTTGGGGGTGAATACCAAATCAGGGTCGTGAGTGCAAGTGGAAATTGCTTGTTCTCAAACAAACAAACGGTAAATGCAGCCAATAATAACCCTTCTATCAGTTTAAGAAATGGAGTGTTGCAAGCTTCAAATGCTCAAATTTACCAGTGGTATGTGAAGCCTAATGAAAATCTTGGTGAAAGGTTGATTGTTGGCAGAACCACCAATGCTTACGAACCAAAATTTAATGGACAATATTTTGCACTTTTGGG
>JBDNDT010000319.1:0-3822 GCA_046718985.1 Cytophagales bacterium | reverse complement strand
ATTCAAACATCATAAAAAAAAGGGGAGAAATTAATTTTTCTCCCTCTCTTTTTAAAATATAACTATTCTAATACCCTTTTTTAAAAAAAATCATTTCTCGGACGACAGTAATTTAAATTGCATTATCAGGTCTAATTCGATATAAATTTGGCTTTTGAAATAAATGCCTGACTAATAATCCCCATAAATTTTAATCACAATTTTCACTGATTCCCTTTGAACTTTTCCATGGTGACACTGGTCTTGGAACTGATTCCTTCTCTTTTGAATACTTTTAAAATCGTCAGCCAAATGATTTTCAAGTCTAGGCTAAAAGATAAGTTTTCAACATAAAAAAGATCAGCTTCAAACTTATCCTCCCAAGAAATTGAATTTCTTCCGTTCACTTGCGCCCATCCGGTGATTCCCGGCCTAACATCATGTCTTTTGCGTTGCCTTTCATTATATAGCGAGAGATATTCAACGAGCAAAGGCCTAGGCCCAATCAAACTCATTTCACCTTTCATCACATTTAGCAATTGAGGAATTTCATCTAAAGAAGTACTTCTTACCCATTTTCCTATTGAAGTGAGTCTTTGTTCGTCTGGCAGTAAATTTCCTAAAGCATCTTTTTTGTCATTCATTGTTTTGAATTTGATAATTTTAAAGAGTTTTCCCTTTTTTCCGGGTCTTGTTTGTATAAAAAAAGGTTTACCTTTATTGACAAAAAACAACCAAACTGTCACTCCGGCAAAAACCGGAAACGCAATAGTAAACGCCAAAAAACTCAGCAAAAAATCAATTATCCTTTTTAAAAAAAATTTATATATCATTTCGCAAATTAACAGAAATCATGAACTCAGAATCAAAAGTTGTTTATAAATATGGTGACTATTCTGAATAAATAGACTTTCAAAATCTTGATTCCAACCATCAAACTGCTTTGATGGCTATTGCTGTTGCTCCTCCTCCCCCATTGCAAATGGAAGAAACTCCAATTTCTTTGCTTTTTTGATGCAAAGCATAAATCAAACTGGTCAAAATCCTAGCTCCTGAACATCCAATCGGATGACCCAAGGAAACCGCACCACCATTCACGTTCACATTTTCAATATCTAAGCCCAACAGTTTTTGATTTGCCAGAACAACCGAAGAAAAAGCTTCATTGATTTCCCAAAGCTGAACATCATTACTTTTAAAATTTACTTTATTCATCAATTTTTTCACTGCTAAACTCGGAGCTATGGAAAAATCAATAGGTTCAGTTGCCGCATCAGAAGTAGCCAATATTTCAGCTAAAGGCTTCAATCCAAATTCTTGAACAGCCTTTTCATCGGCCAAAATCAAGGCACATGCCCCATCATTGATGGTTGATGCATTAGCTGCTGTGATGGTGCCGGCAGAATTGAAAACAGGTCTCAAAGACGGGATTTTTTCAAAAACCACGTTTTTGAATTCTTCATCTTCATCAACCAAGAACTCTTGCTTTCCTTTGATGATTTTCAAGCTCAGCATTTCGTTTTTGAAAGCTCCTGATTCACTTGCTTTGGCACTCAATTGATAAGATCTGACCGCAAATTCATCTTGCTCTTCTCTTGTTATGTTCATGACTTTTGCCGTTTTTTCGGCCGCACTTCCCATGTGCATGTTGTTATAGACATCCCACAAACCATCTTTGATTAGACCATCCACCAAGTTATGATGACCTAATTTGTTCCCGAATCGGTGGTTTTCTAAATAAAAAGGCACATTGCTCATGCTTTCCATGCCTCCAACCAACACAAGTTCATTTTCTCCTGCTAAAATGCTGTTGAAACCTAATGCAATGGCTTTGCTGCCTGAGGCACAAACTTTGTTGACCCCTGTGCAAGGCGTTGAATGACTCAAACCTGCCAAAATCGCAGCCTGACGAGCTGGCGCTTGACCCAAATTTGCGCTCAACACATTTCCAATGAAAACTTCATCAATGGCATCACTGGGAAGATTGCTCTGCAACAGACAAGCCTTAATGGCTTCCGAAGCTAAAAAAGGAGCACTTAAACCGGCTAATTTTCCCCCAAATGAGCCAATGGCTGTTCTTTTAGCAGCCACAACGAAAACTTTCTTCACAGGCATGATGATTGATTTTGTTTTCTTTACAGAAAAGAGACATTCAGGGTTTCAATAAACTGATTTAACAAATTAATATTGAGCTTTGATTTTAGTAAAAGCCCACCTTGGTCTTGTGCCATAGCCCACTTCATCGCTAATTAAGTAGCCCCACCGTGGTCTGTGTACCACAGACTACTAATTCAGTTGCTTATGAATTTTGAAAGTTTTCAATCTCAAACACAATGAAACCGAACTGAATTGTGTTAATTTGCCATAAAACAACACAACAATGTCTAAGAAATTTATTTTTGCTCTAGCTATTTCTATCTTTTGCTTGGCAAGAGCTCAAAATCAAGATGATAATCCTAGTTACCCTAAAGCATTAAACATAGGAATGGGGCTGTTTGCATTGAAGTGTGATCTTTCGGATTCTTACAAAACCTTCACCCCGGGATATGTGGCTTCCATCAAATTCAATAAAAAGAAAAGATTCAACGGTGGATTGGCGGTTAATTTCTTCCATGTGATTGCAGAAAATGATGACAAAAATTGGGATGAGAACTTAACTAATGTTCCCGAAAACTTCGTGAAAACAAGGGTATTTTCGGGTGAATATAGCCTGAATCTTAACATTGTGAAAAAACCAAAACACAATCTTTATTTCGGACAAGGAATTGGATTTGCATATTTTCAGCCTCTTGATGTGAAAGGCAATCGCCTTGCAGACCGATCAAACACCCGAAACAGAAATGAAACTTTCAGCAATACCACTTTGATTTTGCCCACCACAATTGCTTATCAGTGGATGCCAAATGAAGAATTCGGTATTTTTATTCAAATGAAATGGTTGAGACAAAGAACGGATTATTTCGACAACCTCTCTGAACTGAGCTTGAACAAAATCAATGATAATGTTTTCACAATTCAGTTTGGAGTTTCTTTCTTACTCAGTGCGAATAAAAAGTCAGAAAACAGTGAAGCTCCAAATCCAAATTACCAACACAGACGTTACCGAAACAAAAAATGATTTAAGGTGTTTAGCCCTATTAAGTTTATATCACAAACTGTTGGCATGGTGTTTTTGCTCATTTGAAGGAATAAAAAATTGGAAATGCATGTGAATAAGTAAATTGACTCGATTGCAAGAAGGATTGAGGGGTTTGTTTGAGCTCCTTTTTTGTGTAGCGTAGCGGAACAAAAAAGAGCGAGCCCCGAAAGCCTGGCCGCCCTTAGGCGGCTTGCCCAAAGACAAAGTTTAAAGCAAAGCATATAAAAACCGACTGACTAAAGGACTACAAATTGGGTTGATATGAATTTTTTCTGAAACATTATTTCCCTAATATTGCAGGGTTTTTTGAACCTCAAATCGTTTAAACCAAAAAATAATGAGCTTATTAAAAGGAAAAACAGCATTGGTGACCGGCGCTTCGAAAGGCATCGGAAAGTCTATTGCTATTGAATATGCAAAACAAGGTGCAAATGTTGCTTTCACTTATCTTTCAAGTGTTGAAAAAGGGCAAGCGCTAGAGCAAGAATTGGCATCTTTAGGGGTGAAAGCCAAAGGCTACCGTTCTGATGCTTCTGACTTTTCAGAGGCTGAAAACCTTGTAAACCAAGTGATTGCTGATTTCGGAAGCTTAGAAGTGTTAATCAATAATGCAGGAATCACCAAAGACGGTTTATTGATGAGAATGACTGAGGAACAATGGGATTCGGTGATCAAAGTGAACTTGAAATCGGTTTTCAATCTCA
>JBDNDT010000318.1:0-3832 GCA_046718985.1 Cytophagales bacterium | reverse complement strand
CGTCGATGCGGCCGAACAGTTTTTGTTTCTCTTGACGGAATCTTCAATCAAGTGAATTTAAACTCATTAAAAAACACTGAGACAGGGAAATTTGTGATTGAAACACAACAGCTGATTTTGTTGGGGAACACAAGAGAAGTGCCTGAATATAAAAAGAATGCTAAAAAGCCGATTGCCAAAAGTATGTGGATTTTTGCTAACCCGAATTATGGAAGTGCAAATCTTGTTCCGGCTTTGCCGGGAACACAAAAGGAAGCTGAAATGATCAAAAACACCATGATTCCATTGGGTTATAAAGTCGGCTTGTTCACCCAAAACCAAGCAGATGAAAAAACACTGAAATCAGTTTCCAATCAAGGAATTCTACATGTGGCAACTCACGGATTCTTTTTGAAAGACGAAGCTGATGATGGAATTGAAGACGGTTTAGCAATGGGGATTGATGAAACCAAAGCCAAAGAAAACCCAATGTTGCGCTCCGGTCTAATGTTGGCAAATTGTGAAGCCGCAATTCAAGGCTCTGACGACAAATCTGTCAAGAAAGCAAATAACGGCATTTTAACCGCATTTGAAGCTTCAAATTTGAACTTAGACAAAACAGCTATGGTGGTGATGAGTGCTTGTGAAACAGGTTTGGGGGATGTGAAATCAGGCGAAGGCGTTTATGGTCTCCAAAGAGCCTTTCAAGTGGCCGGTGCCGATGCCATTTTGATGAGTTTGTGGAAAGTGAATGACGAAGCCACTCAAAAACTAATGTCCTTGTTTTATAAAAACCTTTCAACAGGATTGGAAAAACAAAAAGCTCTGCGCGATGCACAAAAAGCATTATTAAAAACCATGCCCCATCCTTATTTTTGGGGTGCTTTTGTTTTGTTGGGAATTTGATTTCACAAAAATGGAAAATGCAACTTTGATTGAAAAAGGAAAATCAGTATTTGCAAGATATCTCAAGCCGGAAGCTGTGGATTTCTGTGTTGCTCTTTGGCTTGAGCATACTTTTTTCATGAAAGTGACCAAAAGTAGAAAATCTGTGAGGGGAAACTTCATTTTCGACCCTAAAACAAGGGCTTATACCATAACCGTCAATGGTGATTTAAACCCTTTCAGTTTTTTGTTCACTTTTCTCCATGAACTTGCGCACTTGGTCACACACAAAAAACATGGCAATAAGGTTTTGCCTCATGGTGAAGAATGGAAAAAAAGCTTCTCTGAACTCTTGATCTTAGCTCATTCTCGAAAACTTTTTCCCGATGAAATGAACAAAGTACTGAATCAATTTCTGATGAACCCAAAAGCCTCAGTGAATGCAGATCATGGTTTGGAAATGTTTTTATCAAGTTTTGACAAAAATGAAAGTCTCAACGAAAAACTTAAACTATTAAGCCAAATACCAATTGGTTCAGTGTTCGTTTTTCAACACAAAAAATATGTGAAATTAGAAACCAAAAGAACAAGGGTTCTATGTGAGGAAAAAATCAGCAAGAAAAAATTCTTAATTTCAGGAATTGCAAAAGTTGAAATAAGCTAAATAAAAAGAATCAAGCTGCTTCTGTTGCTTCAAATAGACCTTGAAAGCATTCATCCAATTCAGTCAATGATTGTTCGTTTTTTATCACATAATCACGAACACCATTTTTAAGCATTTCCAAAAACACCTCTACATCATCTTGAGCCGTCATCATCACCACTTTGGTATTTAAGCTCATTCTTTTGATGATTTTGAACAAATCTAAACCGTTAAGTATGCTTGAACTACCATCCTCAAGGAAATAGTCTAAAACTATAACAGAAGGATTTTCTGTTAAATGCTCCAAACATTTATCACCATTTGAGAAACATCTCACATCAAATCCATACTTCTTTCTTAAATGATTTGCAATGATGAATTGGTATGTAGGCTCGTCTTCAACTACGAATGCAATTTTGTTACTCATATAGATTGGTAAGTATCAAGTTCTCTAGATACTTCAAATATAATTGATTTATACATTCCTGCAAAATCTTTCACTTTGTTTTCGAAAAGGTTTGAATCTGAAACCATCATAGCCTCTTTTTCTAATTCTGTGACAAAAGAAACCATATCTGTCATCCCTAAAAAACTCATTTGCGGTTTCAGACTATGAACAACTTGTCTTATTCCTTGATAATTTTTTGATTTTAGGTTGTTATCTATTGAGTCAAATATTTTCGAAGAATTGGACATTATCATCCCCAGCACCTTTTTAATAGTTTGCTTGTCCCCACTCAACATCGTTTCCAACACTTCAAATTTGACTTCCATTTGCACACTCATTGTCTTGCTGTTTACTATTTTCAAGATTTATAGTTATTACATTGTTGTTTTTGGAAGCAATTTGTTTAAAAATACAAACAAATTTGACAATAAAATCATTAAAATGCCAAAACCCTTAGCTTAATTGTTAATATGCTTATGTAAGAATTGAGATTTTTTTTGATTATTTCGGGCTAAATCGTTCTATTAATTTTAACATTGACAGACTGAATTCAACAGAATTCAGGAAAAAACCTATCTATTTAGAACCCAAAAATTTCAATCACTCCCAAGCGATAACTTTGTCATATGCAATTTTTGTTCGTTCAAACTCCTCATTAAACTCTTTGAACTGCAATGGATTCATAATTTTCTCTAAACTTTTCTTTCCATCATTGGCATATTCTTCAAGCCCGTTAGAGAGTGCAAGAAAACAGAACTGTTTTAATGCAAATATGTGATATGGATTTGAGGTAACTACATCTTTAGCGACCTCATAGGCTTTGAGAGTCTGATTTTGCGAATTATTATAGTTGATGCAAAAGTCAATGAATGTTGTTTCAAAAGCTACATAATTTTTGAGTGTATCAATCGCAATCAAAATACCTGAAGTGTCTTTTTGGCCTTTAAATTTATTATACACTTGAAGGAAATCTTTTGCAAATCCTGTGGCTTGTTCATTCTTGAGTTTATCTAATTGATCAATGCTCAAAGCCTCAAGTTTAGAGAACATTATTTTCGAATCTGACAACAAGAAATCATCAACTTTCAATTTATTAATTCTGAATCTGTTGTCTTCTTGAGACCACTTTCCAAGCAATAATTTAACAGAAAACCTTTTTTGCTCAACATCAGTAATTTGGTTAATCATATTGTTGATTTCATCAATCGAGAATTTATCCTCATAAAAAGAAAGCCAAAGTGAAAATAATGGATCTTGAATATCAGGTCTTTCTTGTGAAAGATTGACCATAACTTTGGCAAGATCACGTTCAAAAGCATCAGAAGAATTTAAAAATGTTTGCCATTCTTGCATGTTTACATTTGGTTTTTCAGCCAAAGAGGTTGCAAATTCTCTCATAACCCATGAAATTTGATTTTTAAACTCATAAGATTGGTCAAAATATTGAGCAGCTAAACGATATTGGTAATTTTTGAGACAAATCAAACCCATTGCATAAAGATAAACACTCGCTTTTGATGGAATCTCATATTGCAACTTAAACAGCTCTTCCAAAGCTAAATTGGTTTTTCCTTGCTTCAAAATCAACAAAGCTTTCACAAATGCCAAATCAGAAGCATACACATCCGTGCTATCTTGTTCAACCAATTTTTCAAGTATTGAAAGTGTTTCTTTTTCAGGTTTCATTTGAAAAACCACTTGATTCATGAACAAAATCCTGTGCTGAAAACTTTCAAAATCCTTGAATGTTGAGTTTGTCTCAGCATCTAACATATTGAGCTTTGAATAACACAACTTGTTTATTTCAAGAGGAATATAGTCACTCTTTTTGTTCAAGAAATCAAAATCCTCTCCTTTCACGTTCTTTTTAATCAATA
>JBDNDT010000317.1:0-3835 GCA_046718985.1 Cytophagales bacterium | reverse complement strand
CGTTATCGTTTCAGGACGCAAAAAACTTTATCGGGCGGAAGAAAATGGTAAAAACAAACATTCATGCTAAAGAATGGACAGACACTGTGGCTTATTTCGCTGTCATTATCAAACACGATTCAAAATTTCCTGAGGTGTTAAAAGTTGCAAAAGGTCATAAGTTTGACAAACGTCAACTTGCTTTTTACAGGAATAATATTTTAATGAAAAGCACTAATTCAAGGTCTTATCAAACCCTTTGGGCCAAAATTGATTCTGCATTGGGAAATATCTCGACGGTTTATTTTATGCCGGATGGGATATATCACAAAATAAACCCATCCACACTTCAAATCAGCGATAGTGTATTTCTTTTGCAAAAGAAAAGAATTTTCTTACTATCTGATGCAACATTAGACAAAAAGAGCAAACAAACTCTTGGCAAAAAAGCACTCTTGATTGGCAATCCTGATTTTGACTATAACATTTTCAAAGAATCTTCAGATTTTTTGAAAGCTGAAAAGTCAATAGAAAAAGACTTGGAACGTGCATTGAATTCAGGCAGTGGCAGCGTGCAAAAGTTAGAAGGCACTAAAAATGAGATTACTAAAGTGGAAAAATTACTCGCTGCAAAAGGTTTTGAAACAAAAATACTTTCTGAGAAGAATGCTCAGGAGAGCAAACTGAAACAGAATCTTAAATCCAACATCATACACATTGCAACACACGGATACTTTGATATATCAGAACAAGACAGCACAGGATTGCTGAGCGGTTCGGAATATTTCACTTCCGGATTGTTGCTTGCCGGTTCAAATTATGCGCTCAACCAAGCTCCTATTCATGGATTTCCACAAGATGGAGTTATTTCATCTTATGAGATTTTAAATTATGATATGAAAGCCACAGATTTGGTGGTTCTTTCTGCATGTGAAACCGGTTTGGGCGTTGATGTGAATGGAAATGGTATTTTTGGATTGCAAAGAGCATTGGCTATTGCCGGAACAAAAAACATCATCATGTCACTTTGGAAAGTTTCAGACCAGGCTACAAGTGAATTAATGAGTCATTTTTATACTTATTTGGTTTCGAGCAAAGACATAAAAGAAAGCTTTCAAAAAGCGCAATTGAAACTTAAAGAAAAATATCCAGAGCCCTATTATTGGGGAGCCTTTGTGTTGTTGACCAACAACTAAAATATTATTTTCAAATTTTAAGAATTTTATTTTTATCAAATAAGCAAAGCATCTCCCCTATTCGACTAATAAATCGGTATTGATTCAACATAATTTCGACCCAAAATAATAATCTTAAAATTATTGAAATTCTCTCTTTTAACTTACGGTTTATTAACCAATTCATAAGTATTTCAATACTTTACAAATATCGAAATTGTTTTTTTGCAGTACAAGACGAGTTTTGTAAATGTAGTTTAAAACAATTATCGGGAAAGTTTACTTTTTTTTTGAAAAACAAGTAGTAAATAAACTTTTCTAGAGAGTGGATTCCTTGTCTGCTAATTATCCTGTATTTCACGTTCCTGTTTTGAGGTTGATTTTCTTGAAATATCGAAAAAAAACCCTAGAACCAGAAAATCTCTTCCTGTTTCATCATTTATTTTATAATCAAATTGATATAAATAACCTATTTGCAAACTTATCGCTTTCGATGGTTTACAATTCAGCGCAATTAAAAACCTATTTCTTTCGAAATAAGGTTCTTTGTTAGTAAAAAAGATTTCGTTGGCTACACTCACTTGGTAGGGTCTAAATCCTTTTTGTTCATTGCCAAAAGGATAAGTAAACCCAAATCGGTAACGAAAACGGTTTCTAAAGCCATTGCTCGTCCATCTTGATTCCGATCGGTATCTTTGCTCTATCTTAAATTCACCTAAGGATTGAAACAAAATAACTTGTGGCCAAACTCTAAACTCACTGTTGTTTTTAGGCAAAACAAAATCACCCCCTTCTTTATAGGTTTGGTAATTACCCATTCCAATTGTCAATTTTACATTGTTGTGAATTTTATAATTTATACCTCCCTTGTATTCATAATAATGAAAATGATTATAAAACTTCAGTGAACGAAGTTGAGCTTCACCAAAAATACTCAGGTTCTCGGTTTGAGAATATTTCAAATGGATAATATTCCAACTGCCTAAATCACGATTTTGAGCACTATTTAGCTGAGGGAAGATAAACAAAACCATTATGGTGAAAGAAATCAATTTCATTATCATGTTCATTTTCAGATAATGTTAAAAACTTCAATCTTAACAATTTATCCGAAAGAAATAAAAATCCGAATATAATAGAATGATAGGTTTCGTTGCATGGTTTTTGGAAGTGTTCTTAGCATAACTTTCATAAATGACTGAAATCAAAAAAACGTTAGAATAATTAATATTAAAGGGATAATTCTGATTCGAATTTAATAGAGAATTTTGAGCCTAAATTCTTCTTGAACTACCTAATCCTTTAATCATTAGGCTCAACATGAATTAAAATTTGTCCCAAGTTTGGAATGGTATTTTGTAAAGTATCTTTAAGACTGTGTGCAATATCATGTCCGTGTTTCACAGAGATGTTTGCGTTTACGGTCACATGCAAGTCAATATGATGTTTCATACCGGCTTTTCTGACGAAGCATTTTTCAGTTCCTATCACTCCTTCAACTGTTAGCGACACTTTTCTTATTTCAGCGACAAGCTCGTCATACACATGCTCATCCATTATTTCACCAAGAGCTGGTCTGAAAATTTTATAACTGTTATAATAAATGAATCCGGAAGCAAAAAGTGCTGCCCAATCGTCTGCGGTTTCATAACCTTCTCCAAAAAATAGGGCGATAGATATACCAATTAATGCGGAAACGGAGGTAATCGCATCACTTCTATGATGCCAAGCATCTGCCTTTAGAGATGAACTTTTTGACTCTTTCGCTTTTTTCATAACCAATTGAAATGAAATTTCCTTCCAAATAATGAGCGGTACAAGAACAAAAAGTGTCCAAAACTCGGGCTATTCGTGTGGTGTGCTTATGTTTTTAATACTCTCATTGGCAATAATCGTCGCCGATGTAATTAAAAAACCTACTACTAAAAATGTAATTAATGGTTCTGCTCTTCCATGCCCGTAAGGATGATTTTTGTCTGCCAGTTTATGCGAATACTTCAACCCAAACAAAACCAAGAAAGATGAAAAAATATCTGTAGTTGATTCAATTGCATCTGCAATAAGTGCATAAGAGTTGCCCCAAAAACCTGCCAACCCTTTTATAAGTGCTAGACTTATATTCCCTATGATGCTAAAATAAGTTGCATTTATTGCTGACTGTTCTTGATTCGCAATAATGAATTATTTTTAGCATTTTTCAATTGGTTTTAAACCATTTTGTTCAAAAATCGCCAAAAATTCTGATTTTACAACGAAAGCTAACTAAATATCTAGAATGAAATATTAGTATTAACCCAACTTGCGCAAAACCCTCAAAATATTCCCTCAAAAAAACTCTTTTTGCATTTTTTTGAGGGTTTTTAAGCCTAAAAGCACTTTGAATTGATTACATGTGCTTGCTAACATATTGATATTCAAATATGGGTTTGTTTTGTAAAAGGGTTTGTAGTACTCAGGGGAGTTGATTCATTGGATTGTTTAGCAGTAGATTTGCAAGTTAAATACCGAAAAATTTAAAGAAATTATTAACAACAAAAATAGTATTGTCTTTATGGGTGTTTTAATTGATATTTGACCTATTAAGTAGAAAACAAGCAAAATTTGTAGTACTCAAATGGAATTTGAATAAATCATAACTAATAGAAAATCAAAATATAAAAACTTGTTATTGCGCAAGTTGG
>JBDNDT010000316.1:0-3860 GCA_046718985.1 Cytophagales bacterium | reverse complement strand
GGTGAATCTAAATTCATTTTTTGGGCTAATTCTTTTTCTTTTTGCAGATATGCACCTCTCACCAATTTTACTCCTAAAAATATTCCCTGTTGAGATGCCCATTCAATGTCATTTTTCAATTCATTCAATTTGCATTTCAGATACATTTGGTAAGTATTAAAAACCATTGCCTCAGCTCTGTTGTGTTTCAACATCAGCTTTTTGGTACTTTCTGTTATCACTTCTTGAAACCAAGTTTCTTCAGCATCCACCATCAATTTTAAATCTTTTTCCATGGCAAGCTCACAAATTTCAACAAGTCTTTTCATGAAAAAACCATAATCAGGTTCATTTTTGTATCTCAAGGCAGCTTCACTTGCTATACCTGAACATTTCACAACAGCGAATCCTTCATTCATGTTGAGAATTGATTGCATCACCTCATTTTTCACTTTTTCAAAAATTTCTTCTGATTTCTGAGCCTCAACCGCATAATCTAAAATCACCCCAAAGCCTTCATTTTTAAATTCTATTGTTTTGGCATTGATTTCATCACTACTTTCTCCCACACAAAAAGTATCAAACAGCAAAGGTTTCAACAACCATTTGAGGGGAATATTCTTTTTAACAGCCCAAATCGTGAAAGGCAAACCAATTTTTTTAGAAAAACCACTACCCAAAAACCAAAATTTCAATGCATGAATCCACAATCTCCATGAGCTCCATTGTTCAAAAGCTGCTTTTTCATCTAAAACCATAAATCAAATCAAAATGTCTTTCACTACATTTCTGATGGTCAATTTGCCCTCTGTTTTGGAAACAATTTCATCAATGCTCACATCAACTGCTTTTTCAACCAAAACGAAACCGTCATTTGGGTCAACTTCAAAAAAACCTAAATCAGTGACTATTTTCTTCACGCATGACACACCTGTGAGTGGTAAGGAGCATTTTTTCAATAATTTTGACTGACCATCATTGCTGCAATGCATCATCGCAACGATGATATTCTTTGCTGATGCCACCAAATCCATTGCACCTCCCATGCCTTTCACCATTTTTCCGGGAATTTTCCAATTGGCTATATCTCCCGATTCTGAAACTTCCATTGCACCCAAAATGGTTAGGTCAATATGTCCGCCTCTAATCATAGCGAAACTTTCAGCAGAACTAAATATGGATGCACCAGGCAATGCGGTGATGGTTTGTTTTCCGGCATTGATCAAATCAGCATCCACCTCTTCATCTTTCGGAAAAGGACCAATCCCTAATAGTCCATTTTCAGACTGCAACACCACCTGAAAATGAGGGGGAATATAATTAGCAACCAGAGTGGGTATGCCTATGCCTAGGTTCACATACATACCATCATTCACTTCTTGAGCTATCCGTTTTGCTATTTGTTCTTTTGAAAGTGGCATTTAAAATGATTTTTAAAAAGATACGATAAGGCTGATTTCACGGTTGCTTGAAGCAAAGTTATATCTCTAAAAAATCATTCAACAAAATGAAGATTTGATGCTATCTCATCATCACGAAAATCAGAAAATCTGTTGATAATTGTTAAACAAAAAAACCAAATCACAAAATTTGTGATTTGGTTTTAAAATTAAGTGTATTCAAGTATTTTATTTCAAATCAAGGTGTAATCCAAACAAATACATTGCCCCAATTCTATCAGTTGCATAATATTCTCTTGAATCATTGTTGGTTAAGTTTCTTGCATTGATAAACACCTTCAAATCATCATTTATTTTATAAGTTAACTTTGCATTTGCCAACAATTTACCTTTCACTAAGTTATTCCTTTCTTTCAACAGTAAATCACCATCAACATTGGGATTTGCAATGTGGTCTGTTGAATAAATCCAGAAAGCATCGAAATAGTAAAGTGAAATATTCAAACTCAGTTTTTTAAACAACATAAAGTCAGAATAAAGCCCGCCAAAAGCAGATGGAGTCACATTTGCTTTCACATTCGATGTTCTGTCTAAGTTATAACCTTTTTTGGCTGTAACAGTGAAGCCCGGTATTGGAGGCGGAATATATTCGCCGCCGGGTTGATAATAATAGGGTGAAAAGTCTCTCCATTCGGTTTGTTGCATGGTGATGAAAGGTTTCAAATTGATTTTGTTAGACTTCAAGAAGATATTTCCACTGAAGGTCACTCCGGTTTGAACCACCTTCATAGACAAGTTTGAAGGCATAAGGCTTTGAGTTTGATTATATCCGAAAGGAGGTCCGATAAATGTGGAGTCCAATTTGGTGTAAACAAATGTGCTATAGTTTTGACCTACTTGATAGAAAGCAACTACATCAAAACTTGCTTTGTTACTCACTTTCAAACGATAGCCCAATTCCGTCAATGTTAAACTACCCGGTTTCAAATCTTTGTTATATTTGAAATCAATGGCATAAATTGTTTGATTCGTTGGTGGAGGTGATATACTTTGGAAAGGAAAGTTTATAAAATTATCTATGATAAACGAACTGTTATAAGACTTTGAATGCACAACCCTGAAATGGTGATTTTTGTTGGGACTGTAATTACCTATAAATTGGTATGAAACAAAATATTTGTCTCTTGGGTAGGTAAACCTGTCTCCGCGAACAGCAGCAATAAACCTGAATTTTTTACTAGGTGTAAAATCTGCCCTCAAGCCTCCGGCAAGATTAGACATCAAGCCTGAACCCCTAAAGATTCCGGAAGTTGCAGAAGTAGGGTTTAGTTTGTCATAATATTTTTCATCTGAAGCGGTTGCTTCTTGGAATGAAATTGACGGTTTCAAAGAGAGTAGATTTTTGATACGTAAAGTGTAGTCAAGATAAAAATCCACCGTTTTGAAATCATATTTGAAGGCATCTATTCCCTTAAAGAAATTTACGTCACCGCTATTGTAAGATAACAAAGTAGAAAAACCATAAAAATTAGCAGAAGCTTTGGCATAGTTCGAGTGGGTAACCCAGTTTACAAGCCTTGTGCCTGCGATACTTTGAAATTTTAACCCTTCAGACTGTTGTCTGCCTGCTGTCAAATTGATATTTGCCTTCTCATTGAACACATAATCAGCAAATACATTTAATCCGAATCTGTTTAAAGATTGTTGCTCATTTGCAAAACCTCTTTGTTTGATTTTATCATTAAGAGCAGAGGGCGTCAATACTGAATCAATGTTGTTGAAATATTTCCCTTTTGCGTTAGAATAATACTCTATTTGCTGTCTTTGTTTCACACTCATATTTCCTGAGACCCCAAACGAAAATTTATCATTCAATTTATGAGAAATTCCCAAATTGGCTACCGTATTTAAATTTGTGACACTAGAATGGGTGTTTGTATATACCCTGGTTTTAGAATCTCCGATATGCTTTCTGGTGATGATGTTGATGACACCATTTTTAGCATTTGGTCCAAAAAGTGCTGATGAAGGCCCTGCTATCACTTCAATCCTTTCAACATCATGTATATCAATGGGAAGTGCTTCCCAGATGGTTCCACCTTGCAAAGGACTGAAAATTGGGCGATTGTCTATCATCACCAAAACAGAAGTATTCACTATCGTGTAATTCAAAGGCGGAACATTGTTCAAACCTCTGATATCCACTTCATAATTTCCATTTGATTGTTCAACAACAAACATTCCGGGAACTAATCTCAAAGCTTCAGGAATGGAAGTGATTCCGGCTTTTTCGATTTCTTCTCTTGTCACAACATAAGAGGTGAGTGGGGATTTGAAAATATCTTCTTCTTCTCTAGACGCTGAAACAACTTTCACATTCAACAAGTCTTCAAGACTCATTCCCATCAAATCGAAGTCATCAACTGGAGCTTTGCTTGATTTTTCATCAACATTATCTTGGGCATAAACAGCACCGAATGA
>JBDNDT010000315.1:0-3885 GCA_046718985.1 Cytophagales bacterium | reverse complement strand
TAGTACTAGTGCAATTTCAAAGTTGATAGTAGTGCAATTTCAAAATTAGTACTAGTGCAATTTCAAAGTTGATAGTAGTGCAATTTCAAAGTTGATAGTAGTGTAATTTCAAAGTTGTTTGTATATTTGCACATGCAACTTTCTCGTTATGAGCATAAAAAGAACAGTCAAGGTGCAGATGGATTATTTCTTGAAAAAGTACCCCATTATAGCATTGACAGGACCAAGACAATCAGGAAAAACTACGTTTTTAAGGTATCAGTTTCCTGATTTCAGATATGTGAACCTGGAGAATCCGGACGTCAGAGATTTTGCGTTGACTGACCCAAACGGTTTCTTGAAACAGTTTGACAACCGCGTGATTCTTGATGAAGTTCAACGAGTTCCTCATTTGTTTTCTTATTTGCAAACCAAGGTAGATGACAACCGTTTGATGGGTCAATACATCATTTCGGGTTCTCAAAACCTACATTTGATGCAAAGTGAGACCCAAAGTTTGGCAGGTCGAGTGGCCTTGTTCAAGCTGTTGCCTTTTGATATGGAAGAATTGGCAACAGCCAACTGGCTGAATGATGATTATGCAGTTAACCTTCAGAAAGGTTTTTATCCTGCGATTTATGACCGAGATATTCCGGTCAAATCGTTTTATTCAAATTATGTTCAGACTTATGTGGAAAGGGATCTTTCAGAACTCATACATGTAAAAGATTTGAGGTTGTTCAGGAATTTTATCTCCTTATGTGCAGCAAGGGTAGGGCAGTTACTCAATTTAAATGCCTTGGCAAATGAATGCGGAGTTTCACAACCAACCGCAAAATCATGGATGTCTGTTTTGGAAACGAGCTACATCGTTTATCAATTGCAACCTTATTATACAAATTTCAATAAAAGAATCACCAAAAGTCCTAAACTCTATTTTTATGACACCGGATTGCTTTGTTTTTTGTTAAAAATCAATGATGCTGACGCTGTTCGCACGAGTGTCCACAAAGGGGCTTTGTTTGAGAATTATGTAATCACCGAATTCATTAAACAAAACCAGCACCGCCACAAACTGAATGAGTTCTGGTTTTGGCGTGATGCTGTTGGGCACGAAGTGGATTTGATTTGGCAACAGTCTGAAAAGTTGAACCTAGTGGAAATCAAAGCTTCTGAAACAATCATTCCGGGAATGTTTGATGGAATGGCATATTATGAAAAACTAAAACCCGAAATTGTGGCAAGCAAAACCTTGGTTCACGCCGGTTTATTCAATCAACAAAGGACAGCCGGAGAGGTAAAAAGCTGGAAAACGTTTGATTTTTCAGGATAATTCAGATGATGTGTTTTGGCTTCGTTAAAACAAAACAATATTTTAAACTACCCTGTGGCATGTGAGAACACATGCCACAAATAACCCTCTCATTTGTACTGTTCAAAAGCTTATAGGCATATAGCTTTACATATTCATGATTGTCTTTTCCCTTGGACCTACACTTCACTCTTTGTATATTGGAAGTAAAAGAAGTAGGTGAGAACATCTATCATATGGAGAAACTCACCAAAAGTTTATTATCTCGAAATGAGTAATTGTTTAATTCGGTACAAATTTATTATCGTTTCTTCCAAGTTTTAGGGTTTTTACTAGAATGTTGAATTGCTAAAATATAAATCGTTTTATCCTCTATTATATAAAATACGCCATAAGGAAAACGCTCAGTCAAAGCCCTGTGAACATTTTTTATACTATTTGAAACAGACTTGGATTTCTTTGAATGGCATTTAGTTTAGCTTCTAATACCAATAAAAACTCATTTCCTAATCCTTCCCTTTTATTATTGTACCAATGTACGCTTATGTTGCATCTAACTCAGCAAGTGGTTTAATAATCAATTGATACATCAAAACTGACTTTTTATTCTAGCCTTTACTTGCTTCTAGCTTAAGCCATCTTTCGGGTTGTTTTTGTGAGCTTCAAGCCTTTCATCCAATAGTTGCATAGTTTCCTTCGACAACTCAACGTGTTGCTCATTCTCGGCAATACTGTCCCAAATGGCTTCAACAATTAAGATGCACTCTGAAATGCTCATCTTTAATATTTCTTGTACGTTATATATCATATCACAAACATATAAATTTTACTTCTCTTTATTCCATTTGATGAATGTTGAATTTTTGCCACAAATACCTTTTGGACATTTAAACCCTACGCGAGTACCTCACCTGACATGTTTAAGACTTTTCGGTATATTGTTTTGCAAATTCATAATCGTCAATTCTGTTTTCCAATTTTATGACGCTTAAATGGTCTATTTGGAAGGTAGTGATAGAAGGTGAGGACAACTGACATGGGAGATGAAATCATTTACCCTTATTTTGATTGTTGACCAAAATTCTTAGAACGATTGAAATGAAATCTTTATATTTTAATAGTCAATTCAAGAGTCAACATCCCATACTTAAAAGTTTTTTTTATTCAGTATGTTTACCATTTTGTGAATCTGAGTTGCTGAAATATTATACTTAACCATTTGGAATTGAAATAAAATAAATATATAAAACGTAATTAAACTAGATATGTCCGCAATTGATTTTAGTGAAATACCATTTATTGATAGAATAAAATGGGAAATGTTCGCAAGGGATTTTCTTGAAATTAGCAATTTTACAATAATGACAGAACCATCAGAAGGACCAGATGGAGGAATGGATTTAATTGTTGAAAGTTTAGAAATTAATTTAGACAAGACTGAAAAAATTCGTTGGCTGGTTAGTTGTAAAAACAAAGGAAAATCTAATAAAGCAGTCGGGGTTAGTGATGAGTTAAATATTCGAGACCGAATAGCCGATTTTAATTGCGATGGTTTTATAGGTTTTTACTCTACTTGGCCATCTACCGCACTTTATTCTCGATTACAAAAGGTTGGAATTTATAAGGTATTTGACTGTACTAAAATATAAGGAGCTATAGTAGGTGTGCCTAAGTATGAAGATTTATTCCAAAGATACTTTCCTAAATCGTACAAAATATGGAAGGACAATTATTTTTACAATGAGCCTATTACGTTATTTACAAGATATTTAGAAAACAGTAAATTTCCAGCTTACATTTTTGGAAACATTTTTGGAAGTGTTGGTTATGGTATAAAGCAAATAAGAAGACATAATAATTTTCATGAATGTTGCTTTAAAAACCAAATAAGTTTACTAGTAGTTCCTGAATTATTCAATTACTACTATTCACATATCTTTGAAGGAGAGAACGTGTATATTAATGAGTTACAGGAATCATTAAAAACTCTGAATAAACCGTACTTCTTTTTTAACATTCTACCTAGATTAGTGAACTTCTATTTAGGTAAAACAATTATTGATGTTGTTAAGAACGTTGATTCTTTACCAGATTATTTGAAAAAAATCAAAGGCAGTTCAAAAATTCAACGAAATCCGGTGTATAAATTACCTTTTAAAAATTTTATTTTTGAATTAGATGATAAAGACTATATCTTGTATGAATTTGAAAATAATATTGTAGTTGTTAATGATAATTACGCAAATTTTTTGGAATTATCTTTTCAAGATTTTAAAAAAGTTTTGCAATAACTAAGGAAAAAGAATTGTTATCTACTTTTAGCTTTTGTTATTAACTTGTTTATTTTGCAATCCATTATGCAAAAATCAACTTTTCGTCATTCTTCGTCTTTTTACCAACATATGACCAAAAGCAATATTAACTTAGATTTAAAATAGTCTAACCTCTTGATAATCAAAGTTTTACAAAAACTATTTCTTAGTTAAAAATTCACATAAATGCATTTTTTTTATACCTGATTTCTTGTTATTTTGTATTGTTAATTGTGTGCAGTTATAAAAACAGACATGAGCCTGAAAACAGACAGCTTAAAA
>JBDNDT010000314.1:0-3896 GCA_046718985.1 Cytophagales bacterium | reverse complement strand
ATCTGTTTATTTCCTAGGCTTAAAAAAATCTAATCAGCAACCACTCAACAGCAAAGACATCCCAAAAATATACAAAGGTGCTTATTAAAAACTTGTTCAAAGATCGTTTGTTGAGAAACTTTATCTCCATGTCAACGATGCTTGGGGTAAGTTATGCTGTTCAATTCGCTACAATACCTTATTTGTTCAAAACTTTAGGTGCAGAAATTGCAGGAGTTATAAATCTGGCCTTGACAGTCACCAACATATTCATCAACATAACAGATTTTGGATATTATGTGACCGGAACAAAGGAAATTGCTGAAATCGTTCCCAATCGAGTCAAAACAATGGCTGTTTTCAAAGAAATAGTGTTCACTAAAATGTTATTAACTATAATTGCACTCCCCGGATACATCGTTTTTGTGCAATTTGGTCTTTCACCTTTTTATAGGGAATTTGCCGAGGTTTTTTATGGCTTTTATATATGGCTGATAGTTACTCAATTATTTCCCATGTGGCTTCTTCAAGGTTTGCAGGATAATAAATTTTTATCAGCAAGCCAATCAGGGAATCGAATAGCCCAATTTGTGCTCATCTTCCTCTTCGTAAAAAAAGACAGCCCTCCGATAATTGTTCCGGCAATCTATGTCTTCACCACATCTATAACAGTTATTGCTACTTACTATTACATCAAAAAGAGACACCATTTGATGCCCAAAGGGTCATTTGGTTTTCTCATATTTGTTAAAAGATTGAAGTCTGATTTCAACATATTCATCTCAAACTTTCTAAACAATATTTATTCAACTTCCTCGGTCTTGGTTCTAAGTTACTTCATTCCCGCTTCTGCAATTGGTTGGTTTTCTGTCTGTGACAAACTCATATTAGGTCTTCGGCAGATTTGTTCAATCGCTCTTCCTGTATTGATGCCAAAATCTGTTAGGCTATTAAAGGAGAATAATATCGGCGATTTTAATAAACTGATGTTCACATCGACGGTGGCATTATTAGTTTTATACCTCCTTTTTTACCTTTTTTTCAATTTTTTCCATGAAAGAATCCTACACTACCTATTCAACAGCTACAACTCGGATGCCTTCGCCTTACTTAATATATCCTCACTTATTTTGATCGCCGTCACCCTTCAGTTAAAGCCCTACATCAAAAAGCTTGCTCTCGATAACGGAAAAAATTTTAAAATATACTACGCTATATGCTCAGTGTTCTACTTCACAACAACTCCTGCTCTATGTTACTTCCTTGGAACATACGGCGCTTGTATAGGAATAATTGCCACTGAGTTCTTGATTCTGTTTTTCCTTAACAATGGAACGATATACAAAGATTCCTCAAAAACCATTTAAATAACATACCATCATCCAAACTCAGCCTCAATAACACATTTCGGTAATATACTATACGATTCCCTACTCCATGAATCAGATTGAAAAGAGAACATCAAATTTTTCATGACGAAATAAACTATTCCCTGTTTATAAAAAAAATAAACCCAAATCTTGAAATAGGGTAAATTTTAAATCATTCCAAGAATTGAAGATTTGTTAAACGCTTTCTAAACTTTCATAGGATAAATATGCCTTTAATTTACTAATGCGCAATTTGGGATAAATCGTCATAATTAAAAGTTCGATTTTGATAAGCCAGTAGCATACGACAGTGTTCAGGTAAATTAGGATAACTTACACGAGCACATCCCCCAAACCTCTTTCACAACTTTTTGTTATCTTAGCGTTATGGATGCACTTCACTTACATTCTTCTTCCACGCTGGATATCTTCTCGGCTGATACTGAAACTCATCTCCCAAGACCAATGATATCACTCGGCATCAGTGCGGGATTTCCCTCACCCGCCATGGACTTCATTGATTTGAGCATCGACCTCAACCGACACTTGGTGAAACACCCCTCTGCCACTTATTATGGAAGAGTGAAAGGAGACTCCATGAAAGATGCCGGAATTGACGATGGCGACTTGCTGGTGATTGACAAAAGCTTGGATGCCACCGACGGAAAAATTGCCGTTTGCTATGTTGACGGTGAATTCACCCTCAAAAGAATTAAAATCGAAAAAGATTGCATATGGCTAATGCCGGCCAATGAAAAATACAAGCCTCTGAAAATCACTACTGAAAATGATTTTGTGATTTGGGGAATCGTCATTCATGTGATTAAATCAGTTTAAAAATAATCGTCATGTTTGCCTTGGTTGACTGCAATAATTTCTATGCCTCATGCGAACGGATATTCAATCCTGCACTCTTAGGAAAACCCGTAGTCGTACTCTCCAACAACGACGGCTGTGTCATTGCCAGAAGCAACGAAGCCAAAAAAGCCGGAATCCCCATGGGCGCACCGGCATTTCAATACCAAGAAATTTTTAAAAAACATGACGTAAAAGTCTTTTCTGCCAATTTTGAACTTTATGGTGATATGAGCCAAAGAGTCATGGATATTCTTTCAGAATTCAGTCCGGAAGTCGAAGTCTATAGCATTGATGAAATCTTTATCAAGTTGGAAGGATATGAACTATTCGACCTCAAGCAAATGGGTATTGAAATGATGAAAAAAGTCAAAAAATGGACAGGAATCCCCATAAGTGTCGGAATTGCCCCTACCAAAGCATTGGCAAAAGTCGCCAACAGAATCGCTAAAAAATACCCCACAGAAACCCAAGGAACCCATGTGATTGACAACCAAGAAAAAATCGAAAAGGCCTTAAAATGGCTGGAAATAGAAGACGTTTGGGGAATAGGCAGGCAACATGCCAAAAGACTGCGAAACATCAACATCAACAATGCTTTTGAATTTACCCAACTACCCGAATCATGGGTAAAGAAAAACATGGCAATCGTTGGACTTCGCCTGCAACAAGACCTAAAAGGAATCCCTACACTAGACCTCGAAGAAATCGCACATAGCAAAAAAAGTATCGCCACCACCCGATCTTTCGAAAAAATGTACACTCATTTTGACGAAGTCAAAGAACGTGTCTCCTCATTTGCTTTCTCTTGCGCTGAAAAACTAAGATTGCAAAAATCTTACTGCAACTCATTTATGCTCTTCGTTCGTAGCAACCCTCACCGCCAAGAACTCGGCATTTATACTAAAAACATCGTTGTTCAACTCCCCTTCCCCACCCAATCAGCCATTGAACTGTCAAAATTTGCAACCGATGCCCTCAAAAGAATATTTGCAGAAGGCTATTATTACAAAAAAGCCGGTCTCATTGTCATGGATCTCGTACCTGAAGATCAGCTTCAACTCAACCTCCTCGAAAACAGCGACATCCGTCATAAAAACCTCATGGAAACACTAGACAAGCTCAACTCAAAACTTGGCAAACAAAAAATCAGACTTGCTTCACAAGATTTGAAAAGAGTTTGGAAGATGAAACAAGAAAAACTCAGCCCGAAATACACTACAAGGCTTTCAGACATCATCATAGTAAAATCTTGAGCAAATTGAATTTAGCAAAAATTGATTTTTTTTGGGCAACCCGCCACCTTTGAGGGTGGCGGCCCGGCTTTCGGGGCTCGCTCTTTTTTGTTCCGCTTTAGGCTACACAAAAAAGGAGCTCAAACAACCCCCTCAATCCGTGTTGCAACAGTGTCTAACACTTCCATTTTGAACTCTGTTCTCAACGAAAAAGGTGATTTTGTCGAAGGTAACCTAATACCAACTTTTCAAGAAAAAGGAATGGTTTGGATGGATAAAAACAAACAAGGAATTGAGCAAGTCAAAAAATTGTCAGATTCTGATATTCCTGAATCGTTTCTTCACATAAAAAGCAATGGTAGGCTTGAAATTAACAATAAAAGGTAGTGTTTCAAAAAGTGTGTATGATTTCCAAAAACAACATCTAAAATTTCTTTTGAAGAAAGCCCAACAAAGG
>JBDNDT010000313.1:0-3896 GCA_046718985.1 Cytophagales bacterium | reverse complement strand
CTCTTGTGGATTTGTCGAACCTAAACTCAAGGTATTCCGGTATTGTGGATATTCCTGCTCGAAGATAAAGCGGCAAAACGAACAGCGAAATAACAACCAAAACAATTGATGCCAACAACTGATAACTAGAAACGGCTAAACCCAATCTCGAACCAAGACCTGTCACTGCAACCGTTTGTTCTGTTGAAATTCCTGTTGCTAACAAAGCACAACCAATCAACCACCAAGGCAAATTTCTGCCAGCTAAAAAATACTCATCAATAGTGTCTGACTTATGACTTGTTTTGTATGCTACAAAAAAAACGAGCACAAAGAAAACAAGAAAAACAACATAATCTAACTCACTGAGATTCAATTTGATTTGTTTAAAAATGCTAATTTACAAAAAATCTAATCCACAAACTTAAATGCTTTGAGAATTAAATTTCCTGCGAGGATACCAATTATTGATAAATTTACGCAAAAAAAGAATAATGGTTGAAAATCACACTGAAAGATATACTGTTACAGCAGCATTGATTTATGCAAACGGTCCTATACACATAGGGCATTTAGCAGGCTGTTATTTGCCTGCTGATATTTATGTCAGGTTTTTGAGAAAATTAGAAAAAGACGTCGTTTTTATCAGTGGAACTGATGAACATGGTGTGCCAATCACCATAAAAGCCAAAAAGGAGAACACTACACCTCAGGCTGTTGTTGATAAATTTTATGCTCAAATCAAAGACAGTTTTAAATCGTTTGGCATTTCCTTTGACATTTATTCAAGAACTTCGCATTCAAAACATCATGAGTTTTCTAAAGACTTTTTTCTTGATTTATACAATAAAGGTGTTTTTGTCGAACAGATTTCTGAACAGTTTTTCGATGAAGCAGCTAATCAATTCTTAGCTGATCGCTACATTGTTGGAACATGCCCACATTGCGGAAATGAAAATGCTTATGGTGATCAATGTGAAAAGTGCGGATCAAGTTTAAGTCCTCAAGATCTTAAAAATCCCAAATCTACATTATCAGGAAACAGTCCTGTTTTAAAAAAAACCAAGAATTGGTATCTTCCATTAGACCAATATCAGTCTCAGCTAGAATCCTATATCAAATCTCATCCTGAATGGAAACCCACGGTTTACGGACAGTGTATGTCATGGCTCAACCAAGGTTTGCAATCAAGGGCCATGACAAGAGACTTAGATTGGGGTGTTCCCGTCCCTTTAGATGAAGCAGGCGGAAAAGTGCTTTATGTTTGGTTTGACGCACCTTTGGGTTATATCACTTTCACACAAGAACTGTTTCAACAAAATATCGCTGAAAATGAACGTTATCCAAAGTTAGACCCTCTTCAAAAAGAGATTAATCAACAACAAAAATGGGAAGATTTTTGGAAGAATGACAATACCAAGCTTATCCACTTCATCGGAAAAGATAACATAGTTTTTCATTGCATCATATTTCCGGCAATGCTCATGGCACAAGGCTCTTACATTTTGCCCCACAATGTGCCTGCTAATGAGTTCATGAATTTAGAAGGTCAAAAAATTTCCACATCAAGAAACTGGGCGGTGTGGTTGCATGAATTTCTAGAAGATTTTCCTCAGCAACAAGACGCTCTCAGGTATGCACTTTGCACAAATGCACCTGAAAGCAAAGACAATGATTTCACTTGGAAAGAATTTCAGTTGAGAAATAACAGTGAATTGGTGGCAATTTTAGGAAATTTTGTTAACCGTGTTGCGGTACTTTCTCAGAAATACTATAACGGAATTGTGCCTAAACTCATTGAACCATTGGGAGAAGATTATATTAAAACACTGTCATTCATCACTGTTCAGAAAAATAAAATCACGGAGTGTTTGATGAATTTTAAGTTTAGAGATGCACTTTCAGAACTTATGGAACTGGCAAGGATTGGTAATAAATTTTTAGCAGATGCTGAACCATGGAAACTCATCAAAGATAACCAAAATGAAGAAAAAGTAAGACAAATCATGTTCACTTCACTTCAGATTTGTGCTGCTTTAACTCATTTGATGGAACCATTCTTGCCCTTCACAGCACAAAAAATGGCTAAAATGCTCAACGTTCAAATTTTACCATGGAATGATTTGAGAGAAATCAACCTTGAAGCAGGTCATTCAATTTCAGAACCTGAGTTGCTTTTCAACAAAATTGAAGACCAAGAGATTGAAAAACAGATGGAAAAATTGAAAAATGAAGCGCTGAAATCTCAGCAAGCCATGCAATCTTTTAATCCTTTGAAAGAAAATATCACTTTTGATGATTTCTCGAAATTAGATATTCGTGTGGGTAAAATTTTAGAAGCTGAATTAGTGCCAAAGACCAAAAAGCTCATGAAATTGATTATTGATATCGGTCTTGAAAGAAGAACAGTCATCAGTGGAATTGCAGAACATTATAAACCTGAAGAATGCTTAGGCAAAAAAGTATGTTTTTTAGCCAATTTGGCACCAAGAGAAATCAAAGGTGTTCTTTCACAAGGAATGATTTTGATGGCAGAAAATGCTGAAGGAAAACTTAGTTTCATGTCACCAGAGCAGAATTTTATTGATGAAGGAAGCATAATTGCTTAATTTAAATCAAGTTTAAGTGTGAGCATCTTTTTTTAAAATAAGAGCAATTTACTGTTTCTGATTTAAGGAAAGTTGTTAATGAACATAGTTTTTTGTTTGTAATTAAAAAAGAAAAAGTTGTCAATAATCTAAGCGATGTTTTAACTTCACGCAAAATTAGACCACAAAATTTATAAAGGTTTTTTCTTATGGCAATAGTTGAAATGGTGATGCCTAAAATGGGCGAAAGTGTGATGGAAGGAACTGTTTTGCAATGGTTGAAAAAAGTAGGAGACCTTGTCAATCAAGACGAAATGGTGCTGGAAGTAGCAACAGACAAAGTTGATACCGAAATTCCCTCTACACATTCAGGAACATTGATAGAAATTCTAGCTCAACCCGGAGATGTTGTGGAAGTAGGAAAACCAATTGCACGTTTAGAAACAGAAGTGTTTTCTTCAACAGTGACTGAAAACATAAGCGACGGCTTCATTTCTAATGAAGTTGAACATGAAATTCCAACTCCATCAGAACCTACCCAATTTTTCGAAAATGTTGAAGAAATCCCTAATCTACCTATTGTTGAAGCAATCATCAACCCGATTCAAAACGATGCTTCCATCATAAATGGCACCGGTAACAATGGTTTTTATTCACCATTGGTTTTAAATATAGCTAAAGAGGAAGGTATAACTTTCGATGAGTTGAGCAAAATCAATGGAACAGGTCAAGGAGGTAGGGTGACTAAAGAAGACATCATTTCTTATGTGAATCAAAAGAAAAATGCAGCACCGTTAGAACACAAACCATCAATTCAAGAAATCAAAGCTCCTGAAAATATTGCACAAACAGAGAAAGCGGCTTTTTTTGCTGCGAACAAATTAGTGGAAGCCGTTAAGCCAGAACCTATGATTGCAGCTAAACATTCTTTCAATGGTGAGTTTGATATTCAGGAAATGGACAGAACCAGAAAACTCATTGCACAAAGAATGCTTGATTCAAAAAATATTTCGGCTCATGTGACATCCTTTGTGGAAGCAGATGTTACAAATCTTGTGTTGTGGAGAAGCAAAATGAAACATGAGTTCATGCAGAAAGAAGGGGATGCCTTGACTTTGACACCTCTTTTCATTGAAGCTATTGCACATGCATTGAAAGATTTTCCTAAGATGAATGCATCAGTTGATGGTGATAAAATCATCATCAAGAAAAATATCAATATCGGGATGGCTGTCGCTTTGCCTGACGGAAACTTGATTGTGCCCGTTATTAAAAATGCAGATCAACTTAATTTGGTGGGAATAACCAAAAAGGTGAATGAGTTAGCCA
>JBDNDT010000312.1:0-3950 GCA_046718985.1 Cytophagales bacterium | reverse complement strand
CAATTGATTTCTAAAGAAGAATTTGAAGCCATCAAATTGGTGATTGAAAGCATTGAAGAGTTCAATTTGACCAATGTTTTCAATGCCTTGAACGGGAAATATTCTTATGGAAAAATCAGATTTGTGGAAAGCAAAATCAAAGAAAAAAGCCAAACTGCTGAAAAGTGAAATTTCATTTTTTAAAGTGTTGACCTAAATATTTTGTGTTCGTTTTTTTTTCTACATCTTCAATTGACTCATACCAATTTTTACAGTTTCGAACAAAATCTTGTTGTGTTTGAAAATTTCTTTTTGTGCATACCAAAAATTATGTTTGGGGTCATAAATGTGGCTTGGTTCGCTTTTAGCGCCATTAAATTCTATGATTGAAAAATTGATACCATCTTCCAGCTCCTCAAAAGTGTTGAATCTTATGTCTAGACGACCAAAATAAAATCCATCTATTCCTGAAAGCAATCGGTTGATCATTTCTTCCAATTTGGGGTTGATTTTATGAGAATAATCTAAAAACTCAGTGCCACGGCAATGATTTCCGTAAGGAACAATAATTCTCTCCTCTCCGAAAAGTAAGATTTCATCTAAATTTAAAGTTTGAGAGAGTTTTTGAATTTGAAATGAATGCCTTGGATTTGAATTTAACAATTCTTTTATGCTTTTTTCCCCGTCACCTTTCACCATTAAGAATTTTTTGAAGGTGATTCCGGTCACTTTGCCAGCTTTCTTGTTAGGATAACGTTGATAAAACAGTCCGATTTCATGGGGGAATTTCACCAATTCCTGAATCAAAAAGTCTTTGTTTAGATTTTTTCGATAGCTCTTAATCTCGTTTAAGTTGTTGACTTTTTGAACCATAAATCCTCTACAACCCACATCAGGTTTCACAATTAATGGAAATTCTAAACTATGTTCTGAAATGAGTTGTGAAATATTGATATCATCATTTTTCTTGATAAGAATTGTTTTTGGGTAAGAGTCTTTTGGTAAATGTTGGTAAATTTCAAATTTACTATCACCATATAAACCACCGTTATTGATTTTTGGATTTGCAAATCTGAAGAATTTGATGTTTTTGAGTATTAAAGAATAGTAAACCCAAAGACAAAATGTTGGAAAATAAACAATGTAAGCAGGCCAAAATTCCCAATGGGTCAGTTTGTGCCAAAACATTCTCATATTGTCAGCTCGGTATTTAAGGTTTCAAAAAGCCCGTTGACAGTGTCTAAATGTTTTATTTCTATTTTTTTTTGGGTGACATGGCATTGGGTCACGTTTTTTGTAAGCATTGTTAGATTTCGATTAATCATCAATCCATTATCAAGATTTTCCTTTTCTGTTTCGGTGTGAAATCTCCAAATACTCATTTCATCAATTTGATTTTGGTTTTGTTTTATAAACTCTTGAAACCATTTTTCTCTTTCCTTACGAATTTCAGGAGAGTATAATGTGGAAGATGACCAAATTTTAGGAAAATTAGGATCTATTTTTTTCAGCTTTTTTGAAGTTCCATCCCATTGCAATTGAAAAAGGTTATTAGTAGCGCAAATAATCAACGTGAAAGGTTCTATTTCGTCAAGTTCAATTTCCAACCATGTTAACATGAAACTTTCTGATTTTGCAATTTCCATCAAAATCAAACCTCGACTTTTTCTATAATTTGGTTTTTTTAAGTGATTCTTTGTAGCTCCATTGAGAAGAACAAAAACACTTCCGTTAGATTTCATGCAAAACCAAGAACCTCTGCTTTTGGGGTCAAGTGGGTAATAAAGTTTTGATGAACCTAAGTTTTCTTCGAAAATTTCAGATGCTGACTCACGAGCAATGTTTTCATCTCTGTTGGAAGTGATGATGAAACCTGAATTGGTTTTGAAGAATGTCACTGTACACATGTTTCTCTGAAAATCAAGGTTGATTTAGCAACTCCAAAATTAGGGTCTATACTTTCGCCTTTTCCCAATGCAATCAGCCCGACTTTAATCATGGCTTGGTGATGAATGCAATGTTCAATGTTATATAACAGTTCTCGTTCGAAATTAGATTCAATCAAAAAGTTTGATTCACCATGCAGCGTCTCGATTTGCAAAGATTGATTTTGTTTGTTTAAGGCATAGATAATTTTTGCAATGCTTTCAATTGCAAAATCAATATTTTGTTGCAAAGTCAAGTTTCGATTTCTATTGTCATAATTCACTATGTTGGTGGATTTTGAAACTCCTTCAAGCAGTTGTTGAAAAAGCTCAATAATATGTCGGGTGTGTTCGCCGATTGAGCTGTTACTTAAAACGCTGATTTTTTCAGTATATTCATCAAAAGTGAGTTTCTCAATGCTTTCTATTAACTTAATTAGCACATTTCGAGCTTCATCACACAATTTTTTATTACTCATGTTTTTTGATTTTATCGTTGAATACTTTGTGAAGTTTGTCCATTTTTGGTTTGATAACTATTCTGCAATAAGGTTGCTCTTTGTTGAGGCGATAGTATTCTTGATGATAATCTTCTGCGACATAAAACTTCTTAAATTCACTCACTTCGGTGACAATCTTTGAGTCAAAAACCTTGTTTTGATTCAAAATTTGAATGGTTTTTTCGGCTTTTTCTTTTTGAGTTTGGTTATGATAGAAAATTGCAGAGCGATATTGAGTTCCAACATCAGCACCCTGTCTGTTCAATGTTGTGGGGTCATGAACGGTGAAAAAAACTTCAAGCAAAGTTTCAAATGAAATCAATTGAGGGTTAAAATGAATTTGAACAACTTCAGCATGTCCGGAGCTTCCCCGGCTTACTTGTTCATAAGTAGGGTTGGGAATCGTTCCTCCTGAATATCCTGATTCTACTTTTTTTACACCAACCAATTCTTCAAACACAGCCTCAATGCACCAAAAACAACCACCGCCAAAGGTTGCAACTTCATTGTTTGGGAAACCACTTTTGGGTTCGTCTTTTTTCTCAAATGTCAATGATAATGAATTGACGCAATACCTCATTCCGGTTTCAGTGGGGCCGTCATCAAACAAATGACCCAGATGGCCATCACATTTTGCACAGGTGATTTCAGTTCTTTTCATTCCATGACTCAGGTCAATGTTTTTTTTGATTTTCCCACCGGCAATTTCTTTGTCAAAGCTTGGCCATCCACAGTGAGAATCAAACTTCATATCATCGCTGAAAAGTTCTTCACCGCATCCTGCACATTTGTAAGTTCCTTTTTCTTTGTTGTGAAGCAATTTCCCCGTGAAGGGTCGTTCCGTTCCTTTTTCTCTGAGGATGTAATATTGTTCAGCAGACAACCTCGATTTCCACTCTTTTTCTGTCAAATTCATCATAGATTCTGAAGTTTTTGGTTCTTTTTTCTTTTCTTGAGTTTGAGCACAAGCCACAAAAATTAAGGATATTAAAATCACCGGCAAGCTAAGTTTTTTCATTTTGAGTCAAATTTTAATACTTCAAAAACCATTTTTCTGTGCATTGTCAACAAAATCAATGATGCTAAAAGCACTGTGATTGCCAACAAAAATAAGTTACCACCATCATTCATCACATTGATTCCCAAAACCATGAAATGAGAAATGATTGCACCTAAGATAATGAAAATGCTGCTAAAGAGTGCATAAATCATGGTTCTGTTGAAAAAGAGCAAAATGGATGTAATCAGTTCTGCAATTCCTAAGCCAATCCTTCCGTAAGGTTCAGCATTTAAGGCTGCGAAAATATTCACAGATTCAGGGTGAGCCGTGAATTTGAAATATAAGGTTTGGATAAAAATCAGAGCAATTGTCAATCTTAAAGCAATTGAAATTATTTTAGTTTTGTTCATCTGTTTTGAGGGGGTTTATTTTTGGATGATTTTCTGCCAGTTTTTATCGGCGTTTATTTTTAGGTTCTTTTCATCTTGATTCCAACTCTTCAGTGTGTTGGTGAAATAAGCATTATAAAACAGATAAAGTTTTCCG
>JBDNDT010000311.1:0-3957 GCA_046718985.1 Cytophagales bacterium | reverse complement strand
GTTGAAATCGGGCCTGATGGAAAAATTTATTTTACCTCAAAAGGCAACGGAAGAGTTTACAGATTTTCTGATAACGGAACATCTGTCAGCAATTTTGAGACTTATGTGGGCGGCAGAAGCTATACCATAAATTATGGTTCTGGTTCTGCTTCAACCCCTTGGGGAAGTGGAAATGATAACTTGGCATTCGATGATGAAGGAAACCTTTGGGTGAATCAAGATGGGGGTAACAACCATTTGTGGGTGGTGAGAGCCGGTCATACACAAACAAATCCGAAAGTTGAACTATTTGCCAAAACCCCGGCAGGTTGTGAATCAACAGGCTTGACTTTCACACCTGACTTCAAATTTATGTTCTTGTCTTTCCAACACCCAAGCTCTTCTAATGGATCTCAATTGGATGCATCAGGTGCTTCTGTTTCCTTCAATGCTGCTGCAATGGCAGTGATTGCCAGAAAAGAATTTTTAGGAACTTCATCTGGTAGAGAAGACTTGGAGTTTTTAGGTTATTCTGATGAAAATATAGACGATGATATAAAAGTGTATCCAGTTCCTTTCGAAAACGAACTTTTTGTGGAAGTAACCGTGGAGAATGAGACAGAAATAACCGGCTATTTGCTAAATCAAAATGGCTTAAATCTTGGAAAGTTTTTAAATGTGAAGGCTATTGAAGGAGAAAACAAATTCGTAGTTAATACACAAAACCTATCAGGTGCCTATTTTATGTACCTAACTATTGGTGAAAAAACCAAATTAGTAAGATTGGTTTCTAAGTGATATTTCAACCCTAAACTTTATGTAAAAGGTCATCCTATGATGGCCTTTTTTTTATTACTTTTGATAAAAGATTCAACCAATTTACGCATCAGAAAATCAAAAAACATATATCATAAGAAAGTTGAATTAGAAAACCCATAATAAGTCCTCAATTTATGATTCTATTAAAATTTTACCCTATTGAGTAATTTGGGTTAAAAACTGTTTAAAGTTCATTATTCTGAAACTACAAACTCAGAAGTGGTATGAAATTGAATATCCGGAAAATTATCTTTAGCCATTTTTAAAGCCCAGTCATTTTCTGCAAAGAAAACAGGTCGGTTTTCTTTGTCATACCCTATGTTTGCACCTTTTCTTTTGAGAAAATCAGCTAATTGAAGTTCATTTTCTGTTTCAATCCAGAATGCTTTTTGGAAACTCAAATGCCTAAATGCGCATTTCGCTCCATATTCATGTTCAAGCCTGAATTGAATCACTTCAAATTGAAGTTCTCCCACAGTGCCTATAATTTTTCTGTTTCCGGGCTGTTGAATAAACAATTGAGCTACACCTTCTTCTGTGAGTTGTTGAACTCCTTTTTCAAGTTGTTTGGTTTTTAATGGGTCTCTGTTCTCTACTTCTCTAAATATTTCCGGTGAAAAACTTGGAATTCCTTTGTAAAAGAACTTTTCACCTTCGGAGATGGTGTCACCGATTTTGAAGTTTCCGCTGTCATAAAGACCAACAACATCTCCAGGATAAGCTTCATCAGTCACCGTTTTCACGTTCGCCATGAAAAAGGTTGGGTTTGAAAATCTGAGTTTTTTATCCAGTCTGGTGTGATAATAAAACTTATTTCTTTCAAATTTTCCCGAACAAATTCTCAAAAAGGCAATTCTATCACGATGATTTGGGTCAAGATTGGCATGTATTTTGAAAACAAAGCCTGAAAAATGATCTTCTGTGGGTGTTACACTTCTAGTGTTGGTATGTCTTGGTTTTGGATTTGGTGCAATTTCCAAAAAGGTTTCTAATAGTTCTCTAATTCCAAAATTGTTCACTGCTGATCCGAAAAAAACAGGTGCAATAAGACCTTCTAAGTATAACTCTTTGTCAAACTTTTCAAAAACACCTTCAATCAACTCCACATCTTCCTTTAGTTTTGTTACATATTTTTCTGCCAAGAAATTTTTGAGATTTGGGTCTTGGATTGAATTGAATTTTGCTTTCTCTTCGCTTATTCTTGTTTTGTTTGCTTCAAATAAATTGAGCTCATTATTAAACAGGCTATAAACACCTTGAAAAGTTTGTCCTTGACTTATTGGCCATGTAAGGGGTCTAACATTGATGTGTAGCTTTTGTTCGATTTCCTCTAAAAGATCAAAAGGGTCTTTTCCTTCTCTGTCCATTTTGTTGACAAACACAATAACGGGTGTGTTTCTCATTCTGCACACTTCCATCAATCTTTCGGTTTGTTCTTCCACTCCTTTCACACAATCAACAACCAAAATAACTGAGTCAACTGCTGTTAAAGTTCTAAAGGTGTCTTCAGCAAAATCTTTGTGACCTGGAGTGTCTAAGATGTTTACTTTTATGCCGTTATATTCAAAACCCATCACAGAGGTTGCCACTGAGATGCCTCTTTGTTTCTCGATTTCCATGAAATCTGAGGTTGCTGTTTTTTTAATTTTATTGTTTTTAACTGCTCCGGCAGTTTGGATGGCACCCCCGAAAAGCAAGAACTTTTCTGTTAATGTTGTTTTTCCGGCATCAGGGTGGCTGATGATGGCAAATGTTCTTCTCTTTTCAATTTCTTGCAACAAAGCTGACATAAATCACTGATTTTCAAAAGGAGTGCAAAGATAAGAAAATTTCAACTTTCTCCTTTTTTATGTTGCCTGAATGACTAATGAAATGCGAAATGTTCGTTGAAAATTCACATTTCGGCAAGATTTAATTTGTGTTGAGATTTTGTTTTCCTCGAATTTCATCAATTGATAACACAGACTTAATCTTGAGTTAACATGAAGGCTTTAGCTTGCAATTAATTTTTAAATTTTATCATGAAAAAGCATACTAGTTTAATCTTATTCTTAATGGCAATTTCCCTGATGGGGAATGCCCAAGCACTGGTACACTATTGGAATTTTAATAGTGCAGATTTAGCAACAGCAAAGATACCAACAGTTTCGTTGACAAACCCTGCTGCAAGTATTACAGTTGTTCCTGGAACAACAGGTACTCAAACCAAAGAAGAAATTAGTACAGGTCAAAACTTTGGCACTTTGAATGCAAGACAAGGAGAAGAAGCTTTGCAACATTACAGGTTCAATGATCCTGTTGGAGGGATTATAACATTTAATCTGCCCACAATAGGTTACGAAAAACCGATATTTAAATATGTTTCAAGAAGAAGTCCTCAGTCTGCCAGAGCACAAATTGTTTCTTATTCTCTCAATGGAACTGATTTCCAAAGATTAGATTCACTTGTTATAACAGAAGAACCAACACTTTACAGTTTTGATTTTTCTTCAATTGCCGGAAGTAATGACAATCCCAACTTTAAATTTAGAATTGAATTTGTTCAAGTTGCCGGGAATGGTGCCGGAAACAATCGTTTTGACAATGTTACTTTAGATGCTACCCCACTTGGGGGTGGCGACATTGTTCCTCCAACAGTGAGTTTTTCACCTGCAAACAACGCAATGAATATTGGTTTAGACCAAAGCGTAAGAATGGAGTTCAATGAAAAAATCAGATTGGTTTCTGGAAAAACATTTGAAGACGCTTTTATATTCAAGAAAAATAATTCAACAGGTTCAGATGTGAATTTTAATGCATCATTTATTAATGATTCTACCATTGTGGTGACACCGACAGGTGGTTTAGAATACGGAATAGCTTATTACTTTGAAATTAATTCAAACGTTATTGAAGATTTAAGCGGTAACCAATTTACTACAAAATCTTTCATATCTTTTAGAACTATATCAGAATCAGGTATTATTGCTCCCGGTTCAATTGTTCCAATTGCTATTCAAACCAATACATCTCCATCTACTCCTGACAGAATTGCCATTCTTTTCTTAACAGATGTGTCTCAGGGAACAGCTATTCAGGTAACCGATGCAAAATTCACCAGCAGCACCGGTCAATGTGCCGGTGGTTTCACTTGGTTTGCTCCGGAAGGAGGTATCAAAG
>JBDNDT010000310.1:0-3958 GCA_046718985.1 Cytophagales bacterium | reverse complement strand
CGCCCAGCACAAGCAAAGATGAAGCCATCTTGATTATTTCAACCTCGTCTGTGTAAAACATCGCTATTTCATTTCCGAAGACTAAAAAAATAGTTGCAGTCAATATGTTATAAAATAACACCAACATTAAGTTTGCAATTGCTGCATTCCGAATCATCATAAAGTTTTTGCTTCCAAAAGCTTTTCCTGACCTCACGGTCGAGGCAGCACCGATTCCGGTAGCTATCATATATGCTGTTGAGGCTACATTCAATGAAATTTGATGCGCTCCAATTTCATTGATTCCAATCCATCCCACCATGAAAGCGGCAAACGCAAAAGCGCCGGCTTCCATCACCATTTGAATACTCACCGGAACTGAAACTTTCATCATTTCAAAAATTCTCTTGAATTCGTAAGTGAACTTGAATAAATAAATCAAACCATAATCATAATATGCCTTCAAACGACTGTTCATGTTGAACCAAAACATGATTGAAATAGCCATTAATAATCTTGAAATTAGGGTTGCCATCGCAATGCCTACCAGACCATAAAACTCAATCAACACCACATTCAGCACCACATTCAATAAATTTGCACCTAAACTGATGTAAGTAGTGACTTTGGTGATTGAAATTCCCTCTGCAAATTGTTTGAAACTTTGGAAAATCATGATGGGAAACATAGAGAATGCCAAAATGACATAATAACTATGACAAGCTTCCACCACTTCTTGTGGTTGTTGAGTGAATGAAAGAAATGGAAACGACAAAATCATCAAAATAGGCAAGATGAAGCCTAAAATGATGTTCACTACCATCATTCTTCCAAATATCTTCTTTAAGCCAAAGACCAAACCCATGCCATGATATTGTGAAACCATGGAAGTTTGACCATAAGATATACCTATGCCTAACATGAGAACCGGATAAAAAATACTTGAAGCTAATGTTGCTGACGCAAGTGGAATATTCCCCAAATTACCCGCTATGATTGTGTCAGCTATACCCACTAACATATGACTCAATTGGCTGATTGAGACTGGAATAGCTATTTTTAAGCTCTGCTTGATTTCTTTGAATAACACAAAAAATGCTGATTTTCAGTGCAAAAATAGTCTAATCAAAACTAGCAGTGAAATTTTTTGAAAAAAAAATCCATTTCGTGAAATACTTTTGGCACTTTCTTTGTTATATATGTTATAACATGGTTTAGGGTTTAATTTTCGGATAGGCGCACACATTTTGTGGTGCGCTTATTTGTTTTATAGTGTTCCTAAAAATGCGGTGTTACATATTTTTGGGTTTAAAAGGTAGATTCTTACTTTTTCTACCATTCCAAAAACATATATATTTATAATCAACTATACTTAATTGCCTTCACGGGAGAAATTCTTTTCACAATAATCAATGGAGAAAGCAAGGCTATCAAAATCAATCCCGAAATGAGTAGATTCAAATAAATGATATTTTCAATATCCCAATGAATCGGAACGCTGCTCATGTAATAGTTTTCAGGGTCTAACGGTATTAGTTTGAAACGGTCTTGAATGAAACAAAAAGCAATCGCCAAGAAATTACCGATAAACAGCCCTTTGAACAGTAAAAACAATCCATTATAGAGAAAAATCAGACCAACTTGCTTACTTGTCGCGCCCAAGGCTCTCAAAATACCAATCATTTGCGTTCTTTCCATAATCATGATCACAATGGAAGAAATCATGTTGAAACCTGCGACACATAAAATAATTATCAAAAAAATCACCACATTCTTATCTAAAAGCTTCATCCAATCAAAAATTTGAATGTATTTGTCAGAAACCAGTTCCAATTGCATATCATAATCCATGGTTTCAAACACTTCTTTTCCCACATCATCTAAGTGTTCGAAATCTTTGATGAAGATCTCTACTCCACCTACAATGGTATCATCCCAGTTATTGAGTTTTCTGATAAGTTTCAAATCACCAATTACAAACATATCATCTAATTCTTCCATCCCGGTTGAATAAATGCCCGAGATATTAACCTTCCTAAACCTTGGTGGATTTTGGATGAAATACATTAACACTTGATCACCAGGATTTAGGTTTAGTTTTTTTGATGTTTTTTGACTGATAAGAATTTCTAAACTTTCTGAGCTGTCATTCCATTTGATGAATCTTCCGTTCACCATGTTTTTTTGAAAATAATTAGTGTCAAAGTCTTGTTCGATGCCTTTCAACACAATGCCTTGCAGTTCATCATCGGTTTTGAGCAAGCCGGTTTTCAGCGCATAAGCATGTATATGTTTGATTTCAGGTATGTCTTTGAACAGATTCTTTTTGTTTTGCGAAATGGGAAGATCATCAAAACTTTCGTTGCTGTCATATTTGGTGACTTGCATATGTGATGAAAAACTGATGATTTTGTCAATTATGGAGTTTTTGAATCCCATGAGAATGGAATAGGAAATAATCATCACAAAAATTCCTAAGGCAACACTGAAAGTGGCGATGTTGATGACAGTGGATGTGTAACCCACTTTTTTGCTCTCTTGCAGTCTTTTTCCGATGAATGGAACAATGTTCACTGGTTTTTTTTGTTTGATAATCTGTTGCAAATTGGTCAAAAAACACAATATGACAAAGACATGTGAGCATGAATGCTTATGCAATAAGGTATTAAACCTAAAACAAGCTCAGCAACTCCCTCGCAAAACGGATTGAAGGGTTGTTTGAGCTCCTTTTTTGTGTAGTGCAACGGAACAAAAAAGAGCGAGCCCGAAAAGCCCGACCCGCAGGGGAACGCCTAAAAATTAATTATTACACTTTTCATCTTATTTCGGTTTTCTAAATACTACAATAAACGAACAGTTCTGATTAACATAAAAAACGCTTGGGTAACCAAGACGCTCTAATCTTCTCTGTCCTGTTTGGTCCCAAATGATTAAATCTTGATATAGCCAACCTGCTTCTTGTCCAACAACTGCTAAATCTGAATGAAAAGGTATGTATGTTGTTTTTGGTGTCTCTATAATCTTTTACTACCCAATAAGAATAACCACCGGGCTTTGTGATTTCTAAATTGTCTTTGAGGATTTTTTTAATCCCTTTTAAAAAATCTTTGTATGGTAAATTTCCAAAGTCATTTTCGTTTTCGCTATATTGTTTTACAGTGCTATTATTTTCGTGCTTGATTATTGAGGTTTTGTGATCAGTTGCACGGTCTTTCAAAGATTTTTGAATAAAGTCAGCGTAAGGTGGTGATGTAACAGTTAATTGAATTTTTTCCTTGCGAATATGCGTTAGCATATTTCGGCAATCGTCATTGATGATTTTGTAATGATTGTTATTTGCAAAAAGTTCTTGCACATCGTCAAGCCATTGTTGAGCAATATTTGCGAATCTTGGATTGAGTTCTGTTCCAACTCCGTGTCGGTTTAACCCTTGTGCAGCAATAATTGTAGAGCCAATTCCCAAAAATGGGTCAAACACTGTGTCGCCCTCTGCTGAATACATTTTAATAAGTCGTTCTGCAAGTTTTACAGGATAAACTGATCCGTGTTCAAGTTGGTATTTATTTCTTGGCGATGAAAGGTCGTTCCAAACAGGGTTTAAAATATCATCTTCAGTTACTACATTTTTTGAAAGTAAAGCCCATTCGCTTGGCGTTAGTCCGTTAAAACCAAGTTTTGATTTTTTTTCTTCCTTGTCAAGTTCTCTCGTTACTAAGTAAGGTGTTTCAGGTTCTGAAACAGCGTTTACCTTTGACTTGTGTTCGTCTTGAATTTTTTCTACGAAATTGTCCCAAACATCATTTTTAATAATGCGTCTTGCACCACCAATTTTTACAGATGGTATTACCTCTTTTGAAATGTATCATTTGACAGATACTTCAGAAACTTTGAGAAGCTCGGCAGCTTCTTTAATTGTCAAGAGTTCTTCTTCTGGTTCTGCTATTGCTTTTTTATTTGCCATAATATCGTTTTTTAAAAA
>JBDNDT010000031.1:0-11829 GCA_046718985.1 Cytophagales bacterium | reverse complement strand
ATCTGTTGGATACATTGCTAAGCTTTCTGTCAAGAAAATACCGATTTCTTTTTCAGCATCCAACAACTTGAACAATTCGGTTTTTAAGGTATGATCTGGGCAGGCAGGATATCCGGGTGCAGGCCTGATACCTTGATAGTTTTCTTTGATGAGTTCTTCATTGCTGAAATGCTCGTCTTTTGCATAGCCCCAAAATTCTTTTCTCACTCTTTCGTGTAACAACTCTGTGAATGCTTCGGCAAAACGATCGGCCAATGCTTTCACCATGATGGATGAATAGTCATCTAAGTTTTTTTCAAATTCTTTTGCTTTTTCTTCTGCCCCAAAAATGCACACGGCAAAACCTCCCAAATAATCTCTGATTCCAGTTGCTGCCGGTGCCACAAAATCGCTAAGATTGATATTGGGTATGCCGCTTCCTTTTTGACCTTGTTGACGGAGATTGTGGAATTTGCCTATGATGTTGTTTCTGTTTTCGACCTCGTTTATCACTTCAAAAATGGCCAAATCATCTTCATCTATGCTGTTGCAAGGCCAAAAACCTATCACAGCTTTTGGGGTAAACCATTTTTGAGCGATGATTTCGTTGAGCATTTTTTGAGCATCAGCATAAAGCTTCTTGGCTTCAAAGCCCACCACTTCATCTTCCAAAATTCTAGGGAACTTTCCATGCAATTCCCATGCTTGAAAGAAAGGTGTCCAATCGAAGTATTTTGCAATTTCAGCCAAATCATAATCTTCAAAAACTTTAGTGCCTAAGAAAGTTGGCTTAGTGGGTTCAAATTTTTCCCAATCAATTTTAAATTTGTTAGCTCTTGCTTCGTTGAGCGGTATTAGATTTTTTTCTTTTTGGCGTGAGGCATATTCTTCTCTGAATTCAGCATATTCTTTTTTGAGATTTGCCACATAATTTTCATTTTGGTCTTTGCTGAGCAAACTGCTGGCTACCGGTACCGATTTTGAAGCATCGAGAACATGAACAACCGGTCCGGAATAATAAGGATCAATCTTCACAGCCGTGTGTACGCGTGAGGTGGTGGCTCCACCAATCAATAAAGGAATTTTCAGCCCTGCTTTTTCCATTTCTTTTGCCACATAAACCATCTCATCTAAAGAAGGTGTGATTAGACCACTCAAACCAATGATATCAACTTGGTGCTTGATGGCTTCTTCCAAGATTTTTTCACAAGGAATCATCACACCAAGGTCAATAATTTCAAAATTGTTGCACGCCAGCACCACACCCACAATGTTTTTTCCGATGTCATGAACATCTCCTTTCACGGTTGCTAACAAGATTTTCCCATTCTTCTGAGCGGTGTTTCCTAATTTTCTTTTTTCTTCTTCTAAGAAAGGAAATAAATAGGCTACGGCTTTTTTCATCACTCTGGCAGATTTCACCACTTGAGGTAAAAACATTTTTCCTTCACCAAACAAATCACCCACCACATTCATGCCATCCATCAAAGGACCTTCAATCACTTTCAAGGGTGATTCATATTTCAAACGGGCTTCTTCAACATCGACATCAATATGCTCAATGATGCCTTTCACGAGTGCATGTTCTAAACGTTTTTCCACGGATTCTTGTCTCCAAACTTGTTCGTCTTTTTGCACTTCTTTGCCTTGACCTTTCAACGATTCAGCCAATTCCAACAATCTTTCGGTGGCATCGTCACGGCGGTTCAGCAAAACATCTTCCACTGCTTCCAACAAATCTTTGGGGATGTCATCATATACTTCCAACATGGTGGGGTTCACAATACCCATATCCAAGCCAAACTTTCTGCCATGGTATAAAAAGGCAGAATGTATAGCCTCCCTCACTTTGTTATTTCCTCTGAATGAGAAGGAAACATTGGAAACACCGCCACTCACATGAGCGTGAGGCAAGTTTTCTCTCACCCATTTTGTAGCTTCAAAGAAAGAAACTGCGTTGATTCGGTGTTCTTCTATTCCAGTTGCTACGGGGAAAATATTAAGGTCAAAAATAATGTCTTGAGGGGGGAATTTCACTTTATTCACCAAAATGTCATAGCTTCTTTTGGCGATTTCAATTCTTCTGGCAGTGGTGTCTGCTTGTCCGTTTTCATCAAAGGCCATCACAATCACGGCGGCTCCGTAACGCTTAACGGTTTCTGCTTGTCTGATAAACTCTTCTTCTCCAACTTTTAAGGAAATTGAATTTACGATTCCTTTTCCTTGCACACATTTTAGCCCCGCTTCAATGATTTCCCATTTTGAAGAGTCAATCATCACGGGAACTCTTGCAATTTCAGGCTCAGAAGCCATTAAATTCAAGAATGTAGTCATGGCTTTTTCGCCGTCTAACATGCCTTCATCCATGTTCACGTCAATCACATTGGCGCCACCTTGCACTTGTTCTAAGGCGATTGAAAGTGCCTCATCATATTTTTCTTCTTTAATGAGTTTCAAGAATTTGGCAGAACCAGTGACATTGGTTCTTTCTCCAACGTTCACAAAACCAATTTCAGAGGTCAAAACCATAGGTTCTAAACCACTCAAAGAGAGCAATGTAGATCTTTGTTTTGGTTTTCTGGGTTTGAATTCTTTTGAAATTTCAGCAAAAGCCTTGATGTGATCAGGTGTTGTTCCGCAACAACCTCCTAAAATGTTTACATAGCCTTCTTCCAAAAATTCTCTTATTTGCTCAGCCATAAATGAGGGTGACTCATCATATTGGCCCATTTCGTTAGGAAGACCTGCATTTGGGTAAACACTCACATGGCAATCAGCTATTTTTGAGAGTGCCCCCACATAAGGTTTCATTGCTCTAGCACCCAAAGCGCAATTAAAGCCGACCGAAAGTATCGGCAAGTGATTGATGGAGTAATAAAATGCTTCTGCGGTTTGCCCGGTCAACAAACGTCCTGATTGATCGGTGATGGTGCCAGAAATCATGATAGGCATTTCGAAATCGGCGTTTTTGGCTTTGTATTCTTTCAGAATCAAGTCAGCGGCATAAAGACCGGCTTTAGTGTTGAGGGTATCAGTGATGGTTTCGAAAAGCAAGAGATCCACCCCTCCTTCAATCAAAGCGCGAATTTGTTCGTCATAAGCTTTCACCAATTGGTCAAAGTTCACTGCTCTAAATCCTGGATTGTTCACATCAGGAGACAAAGAAGAGAGCTTAGTCGTTGGCCCCATTGAGCCGGCAACAAATCGAGGTTTATCAGGATTTTTGTCATTGAATTCTGCTGTGGCTCTCTTGGCTATTTTAGCTGACTCATAATTTAATTCATAAACCAAATCGGCCATTTCATAATCTTCCATAGAAATGCTTGTGCCGGAAAAAGTATTGGTTTCTATGATGTCTGCTCCTGCTTCAAGATAAGATTTGTGAATTTTATAAATCACATGTGGCTGAGTGATGGAAAGCAAATCATTGTTTCCTTTCAGCAATTTATGGAAATCTTTGAATCGCTCCCCTCTATAATCTTCTTCTGTGAGTGAATAACGCTGAATCATGGTACCCATGGCACCATCAAGGATAAGAATTCTTTCCTGTAAAGCTTTGTAAATCGGATGCATAATGCTCTTTTGATAAGGCTCATCAATGAAAGGGGATTTCATGACCATCAAAAGAATCTCTCATCTTCCCTTCTTTGTTGAAGGTAGGAGTTGGCACCATTTCCCTCGGGTGGCTGGTTGCCAAGACATCTTAGGGCCTAATCCCTCCGTCTTTCTTGATAAGCGAGTGCGAAGATAATGCTAAATCTTGTCAAATCATAAAATCATTGAAGACACGAATTGTTTTCATGAAAACAAAAAAGTATTGACAAAAAAAGCCACCCCAATTTGGGATGGCTTCTACTTTTTTAAGGTTTAATTTTCAATAAGTATAAATGATGTTGATGCCAAATGAACGGAGGTCTGAACTGAAGAAATCACTCTGTCCGGGTTCGGCCATTTGCTGCCAGCGGAAGCTGTGTCTGCTTTTTTCACCGGCAAGCAGATCATATCCGTTCAAGATGATGTTGAACCTGTCGCTTGGTTTAAAGGAAACTGCCATATTGAACCTCATAATGGGTTGGTCGATTCCGCCTAAATAAGGATGATTTGGCGATTCTTTTTGAACAAAGCTTCTTCCTTGCAAACCCCAGAAGATTCTCATGTTAGCATGGAAAGTCCATTTTGGAATTGGAGTGAAGTCAAAAAAGAGCTTAGTGCTGTTGCTAGCCATATTCAAGAAGTTTCTTCCGTCACGGGTAATGGTGTTGCTGATAGGATAAAGTTTGATGGTTTCTGTAGAATCACCACTTCCATCTGATTTTTGAATCACTTTTGGTGTATAGATGAAACCGCTACCGCTTGCAACTGAATCATAGAATATGGCATTCGGATTGCTGTTGTCAAATCTTTCAAAAACAGGTCTTGTGTAAGTTATAGCCTGATTAATGTTTGTGTTTGTGACAAACTGCAAGGTATGATTCAGTCCGAGACTCATTTTCTTTGAAGCATGTTTGATTTCTTCTTCAATGTTCACAAAGTTATATCGCCCACCGTTCATCACCCTGAAAAGATCTTGATTCCAGACAAAGAGATTGCTCACCGTGTTGTAAGAAATTGATAATGAATTGAATGTGTTGTTTTTCAAGTCAAAGACATGGGCTAACTCAATGGATTCAGACCTTTCAGGCTTCAACTTGTGCAAATCAGACTGTGAAACAGGAGCAAGGATGTTTGAGCCATTTCCGGGTCTTTGAGATTCGTTTTCAAACCTATAATCTGAACCTGTCAAAGGCACACCATCAGCATTTACAGAGTTTCTGTTAAACTCGTAGTTATCAACACTACCGTTGTTGGCTGAAGTTTGGTAGATTAATTTGATTGAATGCTTTTCATTAGGTGTGACAATGGCTGCTAACTTAGGAGTGAAAACACCACCGTGTTGAATGGTTCTGGTGTGAGCATCATATCTTGCACCAAATCCGAATTTCAAGATACTGTTTACTTCATACATACCTTCAGTGAAAATTGCGCGGTTAGTATAATCTAAGTTTGAAACAACAATGTGGTTTTCTCTTTGCTCTTTGTTGTTGAAACCATCCATGTCTTTTCCGAAAACCATGTATCTAAACTGATAACCGACAGCAAGTTTCAAGTTATCTATAGTGTTTAGGTTATAAACGCCTCTGAAGCTGTATCTTTTTTCGCCGAAAGTTTCACTAACAAATCTGGTATTGTCATTATCATTGTATTTATTGTGGAAACCAAACTCATTAGGCAATTGATTTTGAATTCTGTTAGTGACTAAGTCAATTCCACCATCAAATTTCAAGCTGTTTTTGCCCATATCATATTTGTAGCTGAATTGGTTTGTCCAGTTTTTGACCACATATTGCCTTTTGTGGGTGTTCCAAGGTTCAACTTGAGACCAAAACGGATGGTCAGGACTCACCATTTTGCCATCAATCATTTTGTCTGCTGCACCAGAACCACCCGGTCCACCTGCCACTTCAGGCCATGGATCGGCAATGAAAAATCCGCTTGCGTTGGTGACTTGATTGGTGAATCTTGAAAACACCCTAAAGTTTCCATAATTGATGTCAGTTCCGAATCTATAGTTTCCCGGAGTGCTCCAAGCTGAACCGGCTGTTGGTGCTCCATTGGGTAAAGGATTGTCATTATCCCAGCCCGGATATGGCCAACTGCCTCTTCCCCATATTCTGTTTTTGCCGAAATCAGCACCTTGTGATGCCCTGAAACCTCCGGTGACCGCAATGTTAAGCTTATCATTGATTTTTTTGTTGGCTAAGACTTCTAAACCATCATTGAAGCCTTTTCCATTCCAAGTTTGAGAGGAATATCTAACTTCTAAAGCGTCTTTTGTATATTGTTTGGTCACTACGTTCACCACACCGGCTATTGCACCTGAACCGTAAGTCAAACCTGCAGGGCCTCTCAAGACCTCAACACGTTCAATATCCCCAAGCAAACCCAAATCTAATTCAGCCATTGCACCGTCTCTTGATTCATGGTTCATTTGATGACCGTTCACCAAAAAAACAATTTTGGTGTTTCTGTCTGCGGCAACTCCTCTCATACCCCAGATGATTCCGTTCCATTTGTTGTACATATACTGGAATCCGGGAACATAAATTTCCAAGAGTTCTGAAAGATGCCTTGAACCGGATAACATGATTTGGTCTTTGGTGATCATCGTTAAACTGATAGGTGATGATTTGATATCCAAATCTAAGAATGAGCCGGTTTTGAGTTCAACCGCAAGATTTAACAAATCTTCCAATGACATTTCAAAAACATCTTGTATTTGCTCTTGATTGTCGTTTGGTGTGTTTTTTTTGTCAACTTCTTGTGCAAGTGCAGAAGAAATGCCGATACCAAGAAAGGCAATGCCAAATAGTTTTTTTGTGCAAATAGGTAGTTTAGACATAATTTTGTTTTTGAAGTAATTATTACATATGAATTTCAAGTAAAGGTTTTTGAAATCCTAAGGCATAATACTCAAAAAATGCTCAATGGTTGTCACTAAACGAAAAAAATTTGATTAAATGTTTAAACAATTAATCTTTATTTTGTCAAAATATTACAATGTAAGTTTCAGATGATATTTCTTACAAAATATTCAGACTCTGCTCTTTTATTTTTTCCAACTCTTCTTTCATTTCAATCACAAGTCTTTGAATTTCAGCATCATTAGCTTTTGAACCAATGGTGTTGATTTCTCTTCCTATTTCTTGTGCTATAAAGCCTAATTTTTTTCCGTTTCCTTCACTGCTTGTTAAACATTCGTTGAAATAATCCAAATGCTTGGTCAGTCGAACAATTTCTTCTTTGATGTCTAACTTTTCGATGTAATAAATAATTTCTTGTTCAAATCTGTTTTTATCAAATTGGTCAGACTGCAACAAATCACTGATTTGTTTTTGGATTTTAGCTCTGACTTTTTCGATTCTTTGGGGGTCTAACAACTCGATTTTTGAAAGCGCAACCCTGATCGTTGTGATATATTCATTCAATTTTTGTTTGAGAATTTCACCTTCATGAATTCTAAATTGCATGCAAGCTTCCAATGCTTGTTCCAAAAGCTCAAAGAAAATCTTGTTTTCTTCCTCATTTCCTTGCTCTGAAATGTTTTGAAGATAAGTGTCAGGCATGGAAAAAGCCATTCTCAAAATATCTCCATTGTCACAACCTAATTCGCCGGCAATTTCTTTGATTTGCTTATAATAACTTTTAATCACCTCTTTGTTGAAAGAGACTTTTTGTTTTTGTTCAGTTTTATGTTCAATCTCGACTGTTAAAGAAATTTTTCCTCTTTCAAGCTGTTTAGAAACTAAGTGTCTTATTTCATTTTCTTTGTCGAAGAAGTTTTTAGGTGTTTTTAAATAAAGGTCAAAGCTTTTAGAATTAAGGGATTTGACTTCAACAAAAATGGTGAGTTCGTTGTTGTTTATCGAGGCCGAACCATAGCCTGTCATTGACTTAATCATCTTTTTTCTTGCAAGTTATTAAAATGAGTGAGAAATGTCTTAAACAGTGATTTAAATTTGTGAGTGATGTTTGTTCGCCAACCCTGAATAAATGGTTTTGATTAAAAATATTCAAGAAAAAGATTTTAAGAAATAATTTCAAACTTGAATAAAAATCATATAAGCCAATGTAGATGCTCTGATAATAATTTTACCATTTACAAACAACTGTGTTAATGATTTTTTGCTCAAGACATGCAAGAGCATCCAACATGAATAACAACGATTCATCTTTCAAATAGTTTTGCTGTTGAAAACAGCACTGTGGATATCAAATCTTAACTTTATAATTGTTCTTTGGGCTTTCTTATTTCTTTAGTGGGTTTTTGGGTTGAACAGAGTCTCGACTTTTATTAAAAAACTGAAATATCCTTAAAAAACAACTCAAATTTTTTTAGGTTTTAAGACTTCAGCAATTGGATGAAATTGTAGAATACGGAATTTTATTTACAAAATTTCAACCCCTTTATATTCGAACTTTTAGAGTTCTTTTTGTGCCGATTTCTAAGTGAATTGCCAATATTTAATCTCTACAATCAAATGTCATCTTATGATATCGTCAGACAAAAACTTTTTCGTGTTATGTTTGTAATTCTTTAAAATGGAGTAGCTCATGAAAACATACAAGTTTGCTTTTTTGGTCTTTGCTATATGCTTATTTTCAGCTTGTGAAGACAAAAACATAGATACAAAAGCGTTTTCAGATGAACTGAAGGATAGGAAAATATTGCATGTCACTCAAGGTGAGATTTCTTCAATGGCTCAAAAAGCAGGAAAAATATTCACTGACACCTTAGCTGTTTTATTAAAAGAATGTAATGAAAAAGGTATTGATAATTGTTGTGACATCAGTTTATATGAAGTTGTGAACAGTTTCAGCAAAGATTTTGAAGCTGAAATAAAGTTTGTTCAAATAGCTGATTCTTCATCCTTAAATGGGCTTGAAAAAGAAGTTTTCGATGCTTACTTATATTTGTTAAACAATAAACTTCCCATGGAGGCAAATGTGCAAAATTTGAAAGACGGATATTGGCTTTATTCTCAACCTGTTATAAACGAGAACTTAAATTGTTTGGCTATTTCCGGCTCACCTTTCTCTGGTGTATGGAATATAAAGATGTCGCAAAAAATGATCATCAGAAACATAGGCAAATAAATGCCCATCATCACTCAAGATAACATAGCTGTTTTAAGAAGCCTAAGTGCCCGAAAGGCTTTGAATATCGCTGTGTCATTTTTCACATTCCATTTATCAAAGTTATTAAAGAGACCGATTGTGCTTTCAGGGCCGGTCAGTTTTTCGGTCGAACCAACAACGTCTTGCAATTTGAGATGCCCGGAGTGCCCAAGTGGATTGCGTTCTTTTTCAAGACCAACCGGAATGATTGACCTGAAATTATACGATAAAATCATTAACCAACTCTCCAAAACAGCTCATTATCTTACACTTTATTTTCAAGGTGAACCTTTTTTGCACAAAGATTTTCTTGAATTGGTCAAATTGGCTAAAAAAAAAAAATTGTATGTAGCCACCTCAACCAATGCACATTACATTGACAAAGAAATGGCTGAAAAAATTGTATTGTCCGGTTTAGACCGATTAATCATATCCATAGACGGTTTAAGCCAAGAAACTTACAGTCAATATCGTGTGGGTGGAAAACTCAATAAAGTGATTGAAGCCAGCAGGTTTATGGTGGAAGCAAAAAGAACCCTTAAAAGCAAAAATCCTCACTTAATTTTTCAATTTCTGGTAGTGAAACCTAATGAACATGAAGTGCAGGGCGTTTTTTCATTGGCAAAAGAACTTGGAATTGACGAGGTAAGACTAAAAACAGCCCAGATTTATGATTTTGAGAACGGTTCTGACTTGATGCCTACCCAAGAAAAATATTCGAGATATAAACTTGGGAAAGAGGGTAAATATATATTGAAAAACAAGTTGGAAAACCAATGTTGGAAAATGTGGCAAGGCTGTGTGTTGACATGGGACGGAAAAGTTGTGCCTTGTTGTTTTGACAAAGATGCTCATCATTCTATGGGTGAAATGAACAAATCAGACTTCCATAAAATATGGAAATCAAATTCCTATCATGATTTTAGGTCAAAACTCCTCAAATCAAGAGCCGAAATTGACATTTGCAAGAATTGTTCCGAAGGAACGAAAGTTTTTGAAGAATAGACTTCTGAAAGATTATCTTTCATCAGCAACAATATTGAGCATATAGATTGCTTATATGTTGTAATTGAAAGGCGGTGTCATATAACAAAAGCAAACAATTGTCGAAAATTATCAATCAATTGATAATCTTTATGTTGGGCTGATTATCTTTGCCACTGAATCAAAATATTATTTTATGGAATTGTTTGGCAAAACTTATACTTATTTTTTAGCTATCATTTTAGGCATAGGAGCCATTGTGTATATCAATGTGGTTGATGAAGAAGATGAAACCCAATATAACCAAGCATTGGATGAAAACAAAAAAGAGGTGTTCAGAGGATATTTAAAGGCTGTCAATAACTATCGTTTTGAGTATCAACTCTTATTTGAAGACCCACAAACAGGCAGAAAAGATACGTTTTGGGTGGAAGATGTTTTGAAAACCGAATTAGAAAATTTCATGCCTGAACCTAAGAATTGGTATGAAATTGAATACATCAGATTGCCCGAAGCAGTTTTAGACATTGAAAAAGTAGAAACAGAGGAAACCACATTAGAAAAAATTCCATTTACAGACCAAGATGTAACCACCATTAAAAAAATGTTGGAAGGTGAAAAAGTTGCTGATATCATTTTCACTGTTGTTTCATTGCTGATGATAAGCTTTAGTTTATTCAGAATTTGGTGGGTCAGCAAAAAAATGAAAAAAGAAGCTGAAACTGTTCAGCAATGAGCAATGCTTATGATTTGATAGAAGCCTTGCAGCTCTTGAAGAATGATGAAAAGGCATTATTTTTAAAAAGATTTTTCAAGACAGGAGTTGGCGAATATGCAGAAGGGGATATCTTTTGGGGTATTGTTATGCCTGAACTCAGAAGAGTTGCAAATTCATTTGAAAACCTTTCCTTGGAAGAAATTCCACTTTTGATGAACAATGAAGTCCACGAAGTGAGAATGACAGCTTCACTCATTTTGACTTTCAAAATGAAAAAAGCAAAAAGTGAAGTGGATAAAAGGTTGATTTTTGACACTTATGTTCAACAAGTTGATGGCATCAACAATTGGGATTTGGTTGATGTGACAGCGCCACATGTGATTGGAGTTCATTTGTTAAACAAAGACCACGACCTTCTTTTTCACTTTGCCAAAAGTGAAAATTTGTGGAAACAAAGAATTGCAGTGGTTTCAACTTTGCATTTTATCAAAAACAAAAAATTTGAAACAACCTTGACTTTATCTGCTTTGCTGATGAATCACAAGCACGATTTGATGCACAAAGCCATAGGGTGGATGCTTAGAGAAATCGGTAAAAAAGACAAGCCTACCTTGGAATCTTTTCTAAAAGTTCATTATTCAAAAATGCCCAGAACCATGTTGAGGTATTCCATTGAAAGATTTGATGAAGAAAGAAGACAAGCCTATCTTAAAGGCTTGGTCTGAAAGATTTTTGAATCAGAATCTCAATTAGTCAAAAAAAGCATTAAAACATTAAAGATTTGGTTGAAAAAAAATTACTTTTGTTTCAAACCCGGTTTTTAAATAATCCAAAATGACAGGAAACATTACATTTTCGATGATTAAGCCTGATGCCGTGAAAGACGGATTTTCGGGAGCTATTTTGGCACAAATTGAATCAGCAGGATTCAGAATTGTAGCTTTGAAGAAATTGAAACTCAGTGCAGAGAATGCGGCTAAATTTTATGCCATTCATGAGGGAAAACCCTTTTTTCAAACGCTTTTAGATGTGATGTCAGCAGGGCCTATCTATGCTTTGATATTAGAAAAAGAAAATGCAGTGGCTGATTTCAGAAAGCTGATTGGAGCAACAAATCCGGCAAATGCAGAAGAAGGAACAATCAGAAAAAAATATGCGAGGTCTTTGGAGTCAAATGCTGTTCATGGTTCAGATTCTGACGAAAACGCATTGATTGAAGCTTCATTCTTCTTTTCAAAATTAGAATGGCTCTGAGATGAGGAAAGTGATTTTGGTCACAGGCGGTTCATCAGGCATCGGCAAAGCAATTTGCACAGTGCTTGCGGCCAGAGGATATCAGGTTTATGGAACTTCAAGAAATCCCGAAAAAATTTCTGAACAATTGCCTTTCAAACTGCTTAAACTTGATGTTAATGACTCAGCATCTATCAGAT
>JBDNDT010000309.1:0-3959 GCA_046718985.1 Cytophagales bacterium | reverse complement strand
GCATTAATATCAGCTTCTGTGATACCACTTTCAATGCTGATTGCCATATCTTTGTTGAATCAATTTGGGGTTTTAGGAAATTTGATGAGCTTGGGAGCAATAGACTTCGGAATGTTGGTGGACAGTGCTATCATTGTGGTTGAAGCTGTGGTGCTAGAAATGACCTTAGTTCTTAAAGAATATGGAAGTTCTAACTTAGATTATTTTGAAAGAGAAGAAGCCGTAACTAATGCATCATTAAAAGTGAAAAAATCGGTGGTTTTCGGGGGCTTGATTATTTTGATTGTGTACATTCCCATCATGTCATTGACCGGAATTGAAGGCAAAATGTTTTCACCAATGGCAATAACAGTAGCATTTGCTATTTTTGGAGCCTTGTTATTATCTCTCACCTATATACCTGTGATGTGTGTTTGGTTCATTCGACCTCACAATCATCATGATTTGCTGACTAAATTTGCTGACAATTTCGTTGGATTGCTTTTCAGGGCTTATGAACCATTGCTAAATGTTTCTTTGAGAAACAAATGGACTGTGGTTGCAATTTCAGTTCTTTTCATGGGAATAGGAGTCTTTTGTTTCAGCAACATCGGGGGTGAATTTATTCCTAAAATTGATGAGGGTGATTATAACATTGAAGCCAGATTACCTGTTGGAACATCACTGAGCCAAACAATCAAAATCTCAAATAAAATTTCTACCAAGTTGCTTGAAAATTACCCAAATGAAATTAAGAATGTGGTTTGCAAAATTGGTACCTCTGAAATCCCTACAGATCCGGCATCTTTTGAAGTAATGGACATCATCATCAATCCTCATCCAAAGGACAAATGGAAAAGAATCAAGCATAAAGAAGAGTTAACTGAAAATATAGCCACATTTTTAGACCAATTCCCGGGTTTAACTTATTCGATTATGCAGCCGATTGAAAATAGGTTTAATGATATGTTAAGCGGTGCAAAAACCGATTTGGTAATCAAAATTTTCGGTGATGATTTAGATATTTTGGTTGCAAAAGGTAATGAAATTGCTAATATCCTGAGAACAGTTGAAGGAGCGAAAGACATTCAAGTACAAAAACTAGGTGGTTTGCCTCAAATCTCCATCAATTATGACAGGAAAAGATTGCAACATTACGGAATCAGTGTAGGAAAAATCAATGATGTACTTCAAAGTGCTTTCGCAGGAAAAAAAGCAGGAACAATTTATGAAGGAGAAAGAAGATATGATTTATCTGTTAGATTAGCACCTCAATATCGCTCGAATCTATCTCAAATCAGGAACTTACATATTGAAGATAAAAACGGTAATTTCATTCCATTGAAGGAAATTGCTGAAATCAATATTGATAAAGGTCCGGCTGAAATATCAAGAGAAAATGGTGAAAGAAGAATCAACGTAGGAGCCAATGTTAGAGGAAGAGATATTGAATCCTTAGTCAATGAGTTAAATGAAAAAGTAAAAAGTAAAGTAAAATTACCAAAAGGATACACCATTGATTATGGTGGTCAGTTTGAAAACTTAAACAGAGCCAAAGCCAGACTTTCTATAGTAGTCCCTCTAGCACTTTTGGTAATCTTTGCATTGTTATATGCAACATTTAACAGTTATAAAGAAAGTTTAATTATTTTCTCGGCTGTTCCATTGGCAGCTGTTGGGGGAATTTTTTCATTGATGCTTAGAGACATGGTGTTCAGCATTTCAGCAGGAGTTGGTTTCATTGCTCTTTTTGGCGTTTCAGTGTTGAATGGTATCATCCTGATTGGTGAATTCAAAGCCTTGGAGGAAAAAGGAATCTTCAACATTTATCATAAGGTGAAAATGGGGATCAAAGAAAAATTCAGACCCATTTTGTTGACTTCAATGGTGGCTGCTTTTGGTTTCTTGCCAATGGCAATGTCTCATGGAGCCGGCTCGGAAGTTCAAAAACCACTAGCAACTGTTGTTGTCGGGGGATTGCTTTCAGCAACCTTGCTCACCTTGGTGGTTTTGCCCATCATTTACGTATTAGCAAATAACAAAAAAACTGAAAAATTCGAATTAGATGTTTAAATTATATTTCTTTATAGTAACAATTTTCTTGTTACTTCAAAAACAGGTTTATTCTCAGCAAATTTTGAAAATTGAAGAAGCCGTTGAGCTTGCTTTGATTAAAAATCCAAGCAGTCAGCTGGTCATACAGAAGAAAGAAGCTGAAAAAAAATTACTTAACTCAACATTTGGGTTACCCAATCTAGATTTAATCTTTGAAGCTCCTACGGGGACAGATATGAGACCCGGTCTTATGCAATTAATTGAGTTTCCGACTGTTTATTCAAAACAATATAAAGTTCAGAAAAAACAAATAGAAGTCTCCGAGTCAGAAATTTCTGTTGCAAAAGCACAATTGAAGTATTCTGTAAAACAAGCCTATATTCTCACACAATTTTATAATGAAAAAACAAAATTGTATAAAGAATATGACACCATTTTCAGCAAAATGGTCATGACCAACAATATCAGATATGACGTTGGTCAAATTCCTGTTTTGGAAAAAATAAACAGTGATGCAAAATATAAAAGCATCAAAAATTTATTACATCAATCTGAATTTGAACTTAAAAACAGTTTTAAACAGCTTTCTTTATTGTGTTTAAATAATTATGATTCAACATTCAAAATTTCAGATAAATTCGAAGAGCTTGTTCCTGAATTAGATTTATTAAATGATGAAAAAACTGTAAACTTCAGCCAAAACCCACTGGTTTTGTTGAATGAAAAGAGATTAAGTTTAAACAAAAAACTTTATTCTTTAGAAAAACACAAACTTTTGCCTAGTTTGTTTTTAGGATATTTAGACCAAGGCTCACCAAACGCCCAGTTTGATTACAGGATTCGGTACGGATTATCTTTGCCCATCTGGTTTTGGAAAAATTTATCTAAAATCGAAAATGCTAAAATCAACATCAATGTTCAAGAACTAAATGGACAGCAAATTATTAATCAGTTGAGTTCTCAATTTCATCAATCCACTGCACAGTTTTCTTACAATAAAGAACTATTGATTTACTATAAAACAATAGGATTGGATCTTTCAAAAGAAATTATACGTGCAGCAAACGAAAGTTTCAGGCAAGGAACTATCAATTATTATGCCTATCTCTTGAGTTTAGACCAAGCATTTCAAATTCAATTAAGCCAATTAGAGGCTATCAAAAACTATAATTTATCAATTATTCAACTTGAATTCTTAAAAGGACTTTAAAAAAATGAAAACTTTCGTAACATTCTTATTCACAATCGCCTTCATGATTATATTTTCATGCTCTAGCGAAAAAAAAGAATCTCAAAATTCTTTAATATCACAAAAAAAATTCATTACTATCAAACCGGAGCAAATGGATTTGATGGATATTGAACTTGGCGAAATCAAAGAGATGATTATCACACCCATTGTTTTTGCAAATGGAAGAGTGATTGCAAATCCTGAATCTCAAGCAAGTATCAGCACTTTGATTGGAGGAAGAGTTGAAAAAATCTATTTTAAAGAGGGTGATTTTGTTAAAAAAGGTCAAACTATAGCCACATTATCAAGTCTAGAACTTCTTAACTTGCAACAAGAATTTTACACCACATTGAGTGAATTAGCTTTTGCCAAAGTTGAATTTGAAAGACAAAAAGAGTTATCTAAACAAAAAGTGGGTGCTTTAGCAGATTTGCAACTTTCTGAGTCTAAACTCAATGCTTTAAAAGCGAAAAATCTCTCTTTAAAAGCAAAACTTAATTTATTAGGTATCAATCCCAAATCTGATACTATCAATCCAGAGACAATCAACGCCATGTATGGTTTGAACTCGCCAATCAATGGAAGAATTAACAAGATGTCCGTTCATTTGGGAAAACAACTCCAAGCAAATGAGCTGGCAGCAACTATCATCAACAATCATAAAATGAGAGCAGAAATTTATTGCTACGAAAGA
>JBDNDT010000308.1:0-3963 GCA_046718985.1 Cytophagales bacterium | reverse complement strand
CTTGCTTTCATTTGATTCCGAAAACACAACGTTTGAGATTGAAATCAATATGCTGGGTTATGTTGGCCAAGTGATCAAAGTGAATCAATCTAAAAATTTTGGAGTCTTGAAATTGAATCCTGAACAAGGAGAATTGAAAGAAGTGTTGGTGGTAGAGGAAAGAAACGGTGTCTTTTCCACTCAAATGAGTGTTGAAACCATCACAGCAAAAGACATTAAAAATATTCCTGCTTTGTTGGGAGAAATTGATGTGTTGAGGGTTTTGCAGTTGAAACCCGGAATTCAAAATGCAGGGGAGGGAAGTAGTGGGCTTTATGTGAGAGGTGGAGGCCCTGACCAAAATCTCATGTTGTTAGATGAAGCGCAAGTTTACAATGCCAATCATTTGTTTGGGTTTTTCAGTGTCTTCAATTCTGATGCTGTTGAAAGCATTGACGTTTACAAAGGAGGTTTTCCGGCAAAATATGGTGGGAAACTTTCATCTGTGATTGATGTTAGGCTCAAAAATGGAAACAAAGAAAAGTTTTCCGGCACAGGAGGCATTGGGCTGATTTCATCAAGATTGACTTTGGAAACTCCCTTGCAAAAGGGAAAATCATCCTTGATGTTGGCAGGAAGAAGAACTTATATTGAATTGTTGACAGAAAGATACAACGACCTGAACAGAAACAACCCAAAATTCAACCCCATCCCGATGTATTATTTTTATGACCTCAATGCAAAGGCCGATTACTTTATATCAGACAAAGACAAAATTTTTATCAACTCATATTATGGGAGAGATGTTTTTCGATTCAGAAGAGGTTTTTTCTCTATCAATTTTGATTGGGGAAACACGGCTAACACAGTCAAGTGGTTGAGAACATGGAATAAAAAATTAACATCATCAACTTCTTTTGTTTACTCGAAATATGATTACAGAATCAGGAATGCTTTTGGAGATTTTGGTTTTTCTTTGCGTTCAAGCGTTGATGATTTAGGCTTGAAAAGCGATTGGGAATACAATCTTTCAAACGAAACGAAAATGTCTTTTGGGGTGTATGTGATGAGCCACAGTTTTGTGATTGGTCAACTCAATGCCGGAAGTTCCAGAGACAGTTTGAGCCTTTCAGCAGGAAAATCAATCAGCAACATAGAGCAAGGAGCATACGCAAACTTAGAGCATGATTTGACTGCGAGGTGGAAAGTGAATGTAGGATTGAGATTAAGTTCGGCCTATAATTCGGGTGTGTTTTATGGTTTTCCTGAACCAAGATTTTCTATCAGGTATAGATTAGATGAGCTCTCTTCTTTTAAAGCTAGTTACACTTACATGAACCAGTATCTACACCTTGCCGGAAACAGTGGTGCTACCTTGCCTACGGATATTTGGTATCCTTCAACCCCTAGAGTGAAACCTGAAAGAAGTCAACAATGGGCAATAGGCTACCAAAAAGTCAGCAATAATCGAAAATATTTCATTTCATCGGAGGTGTATTATAAAGATTTGCTGAATCAAATAGATTACCGTGACGGAGCGCTTTTGGCCGCCAATCCAAGATTGGAAGACGAATTTGTGTTTGGAAGAGGCTGGTCTTATGGTTGGGAAGCCTATCTGGAAAAGAAAAAAGGTAAAACGACAGGTTGGATTGGCTACACACTTTCTTGGACATGGAGGCAGTTTGATGAAATTAATAACGGCAGAAAATTTAATCCCAAAAATGACAGAAGGCATGATATTTCTGCTGTTTTGATGCGCGAACTGTCACCAAGGCTGAGTGCAAGTCTCACCTGGGTTTTTGGGAATGGACCTACAGTGACTATGCCGATAGGGAAATTTGTTTATCAAGGAGTTGAAGGTTCAAGTTATGGAATCGCCCCCATTTATGGTGATCGAAATAACTATCGCTTGATTGACTATCACAGAATGGATGTAGGTTTGGTTTGGAAATTCAAACCCAAATGGGGTGAAAGTGATTTGACTTTCAGTATTTATAACCTTTATGACAGAAGGAATGCTTATTTTATCTATTTCGAACCCGTGTTGAGCGAAGTCGACCAAGAATTAATCACAGGTTTTCAAGCCGTTCAGGTTTCGTTGTTTCCAATGGTTCCGGCCTTCACTTATAATTTCAAGTTTTGAAATCATGAAAAAATTGTTGCTTTTTTTGGTGGGTCTCTTGATGTTTTCTTCTTGTAATCTCCAACAAGAAATTCAAATTAATCTTCCTGATTATGAACGGGAGATTGTCGTTGAATGTTATTTAGAGCCGGGAAAGCCTTATGGATTGTTGCTCACAGAAAGCTCAGCTTTCGGAGCTTCAACTTTGCCCAATGTTTTAGTGCCGGCAATTGTCACCATCACCCACCGTGGAGTGTCAGACACTTTGTTGCCCGTTCCAACCATAGACACCGCATACTACAAGTTTTATAATTATGTTTCGAACAAAATTGCGGTTTATGACACTTTTAACGAATATCATTTAGAAATCAAGTTGCTGACAACACTGAAAAGAATTTCAGCGAGCACAAAGTTTATGCCCATTATACCCATCAACAGTTATCGTTTTGTGGTGAGGGATGATTCAAGTGCAGCAATCAGGTTGAGTGTTTTTGATCCTCCCAATAAATCCAATTTTTATCGCTTGATAGTGAATGGTGACACTTTGAGAGAGCCGGAAAGATTCAATCAAACTTTTTCTGATGATTTTTTTGACAATGGAAGAATCACCTTTTTTTCCAATTTCAGGTTTGACTTAGGGGATCCTTTAATTTTAACTTTGCATCACCTCACTCCGGAACATTATTTCTTCTGGCGTTCTATCCAAGATGCATTGGCGGCTAGTAATAATCCATTTTCTGTTCCCTCTCGAATCAGGTCAAATATAGTTGGAGGAACAGGTATTTTCACTGCTTTGAGTTTTGACAGGCTTTATGTTCGGGTCAAAGAAGAGGAGCAATAATTGAATATTATTTTCCATAAACTATGGTAAATTTGGAGCTTATGAAACATTTGAATTGTTGGAGATAAGCCAATAAAAAAAAGGCAAAAAATCGATTAATGATTTTGGCTTATCCAAAATTCAGGTTCATTCTTCAAGTAACATATTAAGCTTCTTCATAGAGGCCAAGTTATTGGACTCAAAGATTGTTCTTTTTAAACTTTCTTTTTCTCTGATGGTGAGATGCCAACTTAAAGAAGCCCTTTCCATTTTTTGCAACCTTTCGATTTCAGCCAAATCTAAGTGCTTCATTTTTTCATCATCCCAATATTTTGGTTTTGGTATATATTGAAAATCAACCACTTGAAGGTCGTTTTTGAACCAAGTTCTGGCATAGTCAACCAAATTATCGTTGTTGATGTCTTGGAAATAATCCCAACTAGTGTATAAACTTCCTACCGGAACAAAAAGCTTTTGAAAGATTCCTTGTTTAGTTGATTTTTCAATCTCCAACTCTTTTTTAGAATCTCTGATGGATACAATCACCACACCTGAGGTGTTTTCAGCAATCCAATCTTTGAAAACATGAAGAAATCGGATGGCATCTGTGAATCCGAAATTATCGGTTAAACCGGCATCCATAATCTCCATTTCAGGAAAACTGGGAAGGGTTACGGTTGGTGTAATATAAGGAAAAGTGGCACTCATCCTCAATGCACTTAAAAAACTGAGGCTATCAGCGTTTTGTTCTTGAAAAAATCGCATAAACTCAATCCCTTTCAAACGTTGATTGTTAAGTGCCATTTTCGATTGAAGGCTTGATGAGCACATGTAAGATATGGGTTGGGCACTGATATAAAGCTTCCTTCCATCGTTAACAACAGTTGGAGAGAGAATCATCATCGGAATATCAGCGCGTTTTTCATGCTCTTTATAGTGTTTGATGGGTTTCCACAACACCCCTTCGCTGTTGAGGTCTAATTGCCTTTCAAAAGCATAACCCCTGTCTTTGATATAGCTATGACCTCCGAAACTAAAATTT
>JBDNDT010000307.1:0-3971 GCA_046718985.1 Cytophagales bacterium | reverse complement strand
AAATACTGCTTTGCTTGGTCTCATATCTTATATTTACGACTCATACAAAAAAATAATAATTTAGCCGTTTTTTGTTTAAATTTGTTAGCTTGTGGTTCTTTGTAGCGGACGTTACTTTGATACAGGTACAAGCGGACGCTTGCACCATCGTAGGGTGTCTTCGACTTTTGGAGTAGGGTTTGTGTAGTGGATGCTACTTTGAATTAGGCACAATCGGATACATGCGGCAGAGGGTTATTATATGTAAAAAATACACATTCAAAAATAGTATAATTGCATTGAAATACACATTTATTTTAAATTAAGTCAATTAATGTTTTCTTTAAGCCTGTTTTTTGTAATTTTGTAGTTTAAAATACAATAATCATGGTAACTATTGGCAACAAAATAAAAAAAATGAGAGAAGATAGAGGACTCTCTCAAAAAGAGGTGGCTTCGGTTGCTGATATTGATAGAGGACAATACTCTAGGATAGAAACCAACAAGGTTGAACCTTCTCTTTCTACATTAGAAAAAATAGCATTAGCTTTTAAAGTAGATGTAGAAGAATTCTTCAAAAAAGAAGCCCCAGTCAATGTTGACAGCTTTGATAAAACTTTGGTAGAAAAAGTGAAAATAATTGAAGAACTGGAAGCGGAACAAAAAAGCCACATTTACGCTATTATAGATATGGCAGTTTCTAATAATCGTTTGAAAAACACACTCACAAACGCTTTACAAGTTAATTTTTAAAAATTTACAATATGATACGAACATTCATTACACCAACACAAAGCAACTATAATGTGGCTTTGGTCTTACCCGAAGATTATTTGGGAGAGGAACTAGAAGTAATTATTTTCAAAAAACAAGAAGGATTGGTTACTGAAAAAAAACCAAATCCAATTAAACTTTCCGATAAATATAGAGGTGTATTTTCAAAAGAAGATGCAAAAAGTTTTAATGAACATACCCAACAAACGCGTAAAGAATGGGACAGTATTTAATTGATAATAATGCGATTTCAAATTTCTTCTCGGAACTTTTTACCGAGAAAGGAATGGATTTTATGGCAAAGGTTTTAGACCAGACGCCTACCATTTCTGTAATTACTGAGATTGAGGCTTTGTCTTGGATTAGCCCTGATAAAAGCAAAGAAAAGATTTTAAAGGAATTTATACAAGAAACTAACATTTTAGGTCTTACGCCTGATGTGGTGGCTCAATGCATTAGCATCAGACGAAGCCGAAAAATTAAAACACCTGATGCTATTATTGTATCTACCGCTATTGTTCATAATCTTACCCTAATTACCAGTGATAGCGATTTTAATAATATAGTTGGGCTTAATGTTATTGACCCGAATAAATTATAACTAATAACAGCAATATATATTCCAGCTCTACAGAATTTGGAATTCAAAAGCCCTACTATAGATTCTGAAAACCATATCTGCCAAACTTGGTCAGATCCTGTTTACCTTTCCTCAGACTGTACAGTTCTCTAGCACTTCAGTACATAAACTCCTCTTCGTATTCTACAACTACTGCACACACTGGATTTGGGCGTAAGTAATTCGCTATTGAATAAAAAAATTCTACGCTAAAACTCTTTAATGTGAAAGCCATTTTCCAAAAACCATACTCTTCCATTATAGCAAAATACACCCCACAAACGAACAAAAACGATATGTGCAATATGCGTGAGAGCAAACTGTTGGATTTTAGGCTTCTAAGGTAATGGTTTTTTGGGTAAAAGGGAAATTGTGGGGGGTGTCTTCGCCTTTTGGAGTAGGGTTTGTGTAGCAGACGTTAATGTAAGCTAGGCACAAGAGGATGATTGCGCCAGTATTGTGGCAGGTGAGACACTTGCCACGGAGGGAAGGGGGTTATTGAAACAATGAGGAAGAACTTAATAAAGTTTGGTTTACAGATTTTTCAAAGAGATGTCAACTCTTTCAGTGAATACATCATCTTTGAAAGGTATTATTTCGTATTTTTGATAAGTAAATTACAAGAATATGGTAAAAACAGTAGTAACTCCTATCAACAATAGCTACACATTAGCGATTCCCAATAATTACATTGGCAAAAAAATAGAGATTTTGTATTATGCCCTTGATGAGATAGAAGAAGAAAAAGTAAAACCAAAGAAAACCTTTGCTAATTTTACTGGTGTTCTTTCAGAGAATGATTACCAATCTTTAAAAGCACACACCGAACAAGGTCGTAAAGAATGGAACAGAGATATTTAATTGACACCAACGTAATCATTGATAATTTTGGAAACAAGCTATCTGAAAATGCAAAAACAATGCTCTATGCCATAGAGTTGACTGTTTCTGCTGTTACCAAGATTGAAGTTTTGGGCTGGATAAACGCCACCAAAGAACAACTGCAACCGCTTTATAAGTTTATGGAAATAGCTATATTTTACCCATAAACAAAGCTGTAATCGAAAAAACAATTTCCATAAGACAAACCAAAAAAATTGCTCTTGGAGATGCCATAATAGCGGCAACTGCCTTAGTATATGATTTGATTGTGATTTCTCGCAATACTTCTGACTTTAAAAATATTGATGGCTTACAAGTTGTAGGCCCCTACAAAATGCAATTATAATGAGCAACATCTTCTCAACTTTAGTACTCGAACAAAACCCTGCTTATGTAGATGAATTGGAAGCAAAATATAATATCCAACTGCCGCCCATCTTTAAAGCATTTGTCCAAACTTTTGAGTTTGGTAAGTTTGTGCCAAGACCTAATCACCACATAATACACCCAAATGAAGATTTAGGTTATGAGGGGTTTAGACTTAATTTAAATGAACGTTTTGATGTTTATTTAAATACAGGAAGTTATTATCAAAATGATAAAATGTTACCGATTATTACTTCAGGCATTCACAATGGGGGTATTTGTGTTTCCTTGAATAATGATAAAATTTATGTATTAAATGAAATGACAAAAGAAAGATTTATAGAAGTTTCAAATAACATATTCAGTTTTATTGCTCAACTACAGCAAATCAACTATCTAATTTAAAATCCTGTAAATTCAAAGATTCCTTTTAAAGTATTATTCCCATCTCCTATTATTGCCCCTCCTCCTGGATGCGAGAAGCCACCATCAGAAGTAGAATGTATTTTGCTCTTTACGGGAAACATTGTGATACCATCTTCATAATGATGCCAAGTATATTCAACCCAATCCCCATTATCAAATAATTCAAAGCGTTGTGAGAGATTTGATCCAGTTTTTCGCCATCTAAAATATCCGTTTTGAAGATACCCTTCAGCATTGACTTGAGGCCATTGACCGTTTACTTTTTCAATCCCCATTTTTTTCGCTAAAGCGGAATTTGCTTCTAAAAAATCAGTACCATACCCAGTGAGATTTTCGGATTGATACAAAAATTTACTGGACGTTGTTCCATCAGCATAATTTAGAATCGGTGAATACCCTTTAAAATCTGGTAAACCATATTTATAACTTATAGAAACTGAATTTCCATCAATAACCTTCGTTGCCGTAAGATTATAATCCGTAGTACTAAAACCTGCTGGAGAAGGTCTGTTTTGATAAAAGGTATTCAAATTATCTAATTGTGTTGGCGTCAAATCATCTAATTTATTTATTAAAGCAGCATCTGCTACTTCATCCAATGAATTGACAAAAGCTTTGGCGTGCGGTAAATTGTCGAGTTTAGAGAGGAGATTTTGGAACTTCCCCGCCCCATTAACCTCCCTCACCACCACCACTTCGCCTTTGTCGGTTTTTGCGAGTTTGGCGCCGTTGTTGTCTATGATGGGTTTGTTGTTCCCATCTTTCAGCATTTCGCTGATTTTGAGGGTGGTCTCTTGTATTTTTGCTCTAGGGTCGTTGAATACCAAGCTTTCGATTGTCCTTCCGTCGGGCATCTGCAAGCCCACTCTTTTGACCAAAGCAAAATCTTCCCAATTGATGTCTGATAAGACTTTGGTGGTGGAAT
>JBDNDT010000306.1:0-3979 GCA_046718985.1 Cytophagales bacterium | reverse complement strand
AAACTCACGAATGCTAATGTGCAAGGGTTAAATATTAATTCCACCCAATATGGGTCATAATTGTCAGCCTTAACTAAAATCCATACAAAAGTGCTGATAAACATTGCATTGGCAGGTGTAGGAAGTCCGATAAACTCCTCAGTTTGTCGGTTATCAATGTTGAAGTTTGCCAATCTGAAAGCAGAAAACAAGACTACACTAAAAGGAATCATCGCAACAAAAACCGGAATAGAATCATTCATGTTTTTCATCACCAATTCATGCAAAATGAGACTAGGTAACAGCCCAAAAGTGACCACATCAGCAAGAGAGTCTAATTGTTTGCCGAGTTCTGATTTAACATTCAGCAGTTTGGCTGCCAATCCATCAAAAAAATCCAATAATGCCCCTATGTACATACATGCGCAAGCAACAGCAAAATTTTCAACACTTGGGTTGCTTACCAAAATTTTAACTCCTATACTTCCACACAACAAATTCATCAAGGTGATGAAGTTCGGGATTTGTCTAATCATAAAGTTTGTATAAATGGGTTGAATTTCTGTTCATGAGCTATGGTTGTAAACGGACCATGACCCGGAAAGATTTTTGTCTCAGCAGGCAACTTTAAAATAGTATTTTTCAGCGTGTTCTCCAATTGTTTTTTGTCACCACCCGGTAAATCCCATCTTCCTATGGTTTCTTTCATCAAGGTGTCTCCGACAATTGCCTGTTTACTGGGTTGGTGATAAAACAAGACATGTCCGGCAGAATGCCCCGGAACAGCTAGCACCTCTAAAAGAGTATCACCAAACAAAATTCGTTGACCTTCTGTGATGAAGCCATCCGGTTCTTGTTCTTGGTATTCAAAAAAACCAAAATTAGGGGCATAAGCCTTCACCGCTCTATAATTATCTTGTTCCATATTAGGTATCAATAATGGAACATTCCATGTTTTTTTGCAGAAAAAATTTCCTAACACATGGTCAACATGACAATGAGTGTTTAGTATATACTTTACTTTCAACTCCTTACTGTTGACAAAACTTAGCAATTCTTCACATTCGTCAGGTTCAAAACAGCCGGGGTCAACAATCACAGCCTCATAAGTGTCATCAAAAAGCACATAAGTGTTTTCAGAGAAAGGATTGAATTCAAAAAAACTAACGTACATCTTAAAAATATTTTTTACCAAAATTAGTAAATCATGAACAAAAGAACGTTATTCTACCTGCTCATAAATCAATTTTAATGAATTTCAAAAGCACAATGACTAATGATTGCATCATCAATCATTGATTTCAATCACTTTGAATTCTGTTCTTCTGTTTTTCTGATAATCTTCTTCGGTTTTCTCATCAGGCACAATGGGTGTGGTTTCTCCATAACCTTTTGCCACTAATCTTGAGGATTCAATTCCTTTAGAAATGATATATTTCACCGCAGATTCTGCCCTGCCTTGAGAGAGTTTCATGTTAAAATCGTGGTCACCTCGACTGTCAGTGTGTGAACCTAATTCGATTCTGATTCCCGGGTTATCTCTCATCATTTTCACCACTTTGTCAAGTTCAACTGAGGCATCAACCCTGATATCGGTTTTGTTATAATCATAATAAATGTTCTCCAACACGATTTCTTTATTCAAGATAATCGGATCCATAATGAATTTTTGATACAAATAAATCTTATTTAAGCCTTCTTTGAGTTCTCTATGAGCAGGCTTTTTCCCCTTAGTTGAATATCCGGCATCAAGGGTGAAATATCCTTTTTTGTCAGCTAGAATCGAGTAATCCGTTTCATTTTCCAATTTCAAAGATAGTTTTCCTGTCGCACTGATCGTGTCAGTGACTATCTTATTTCCGGTGTTGATTTTTAAGTGTAAATCATTCACTAACAGATTGGTGTCTGAACGAAAGACTTCAATATCCAGATAAAACTCAACCAAATAGACCGGTTTATACACAAACTCATAAATATCATCATCTCCTTTCCCCCCTTCCCTGTTGCTGGAAAAGTAACCTGTTGAATCATTCGAGAAAAATATGGCAAAATCATCAAACTTACTGTTAACAGGTTGACCTAAATTTTCAATCATCAACGCTCCTGTTGCAGAATCTCTTTGAGCATAAAAAAGATCTAGGCTTCCTAAACCGGCATGCCCGTCAGATGAAAAATAGAACCTGCCGTTTTTAGCCAGATAAGGAAACATTTCATTTCCTCCGGTGTTGATTTTTGAACCTAAATTGGTGATGTCAATGAAGTTTGTATCATTTTCGACAGTTGCTTTGTATAAATCAATTCCACCAAATCCACCTTTTCTGTTCGAAGAGAAGTATAAAGTTTTTCCATCAGGGGAAAACATTGGCGTTGAAGTCCAAGCATCTTTAGCATTGATTTTCATTAACTTTGGTTCTGTCCAACGACCACCTCTGAACAATGACATAAACAAATCGGTTTCTTTTCTACCTTTTTTGCCGCCATCGTTGCTTTTGGCGAAAACCATCACATTTCCATCAGGTGAGAAAGTTGCACATGCCTCATGAGTATCTTCCTCGTATATAGGTTTTTCAAAAGGAACAGCTTGACCGCTATTTTTTTCAAAACCATCAAATCTATATTTAAACAAGTCCAGATAACCTTGACCTGTTGCCCTGTAAATTTTATTTTGATTTCTGCTAGAAGAAAAAACCAGATTGCCATCATCAAGCACCACAACACCAAATTCAGCCCCTTTTGTGTTGAGATAAGAAGCATTTTTGACAGAAAATCCGCTAATTTTTGAGTAAATATCTTGCCATTTCTTTAGGTTTGAGATTTCAGAAGCAGCTCGATTGCGAAAATCGAAAGTTCTACCTGTTTGGTTATATTCTTCCATTCTTTTCAAGGCTTGTTCATAATTCCCTTGTGCTTTCAAGCTCAGGGCATAATAGAAAACAGCAGTGTCTAATTTTGGATTTTTGTCCAAAGCTTTTGCATAAAAATCTGCTGATTGAGGCAATCTATTGGAAAGCCTAAATGACTCCCCTAGCCTGTAATTCAAAAATTCCTTGTTTCCGCCCTTGCTCAAAGCACTTTGATAATGCTGAATAGCAAAGTCATATTCACCGGCAACAAATTTAGCATTTCCTTTTTTGGTGTAATAAGCTGCATTTCTGCATGAAAACAACAATGTGACAGAAAGAACAAGAATGAATGAACTAAAAACCTTTTTCACTTTTTTCGATTAAAAACGCAATATAGAGAGAAATAGTGAAAAATAATTTAAAAGGAATTTTAAGAAAGCGAAAACATTGGAAAGAGGATGGAGCTTGTGTTTGGAGGAATGGGGAGAAGGAATAATATCACACCCCAAGCAAAGCCAAAACTAACTCAGGGTGTGATTCTATTATCAATATACTACTAGTTTTTTGAAGTATGGAACACCTTCTACAATGGTTTTGATGATATAAGTTCCTTTGGTCCAAGATGTCAAATTCAATGTGTGTGATTGTTCTTGTGAAGACATATCAACTGAATGAATTTTTTGTCCTGAGGTGTTTAACACCTCAATGTTCACATTCTCGGATAATTGTTTATTGAATTTAATCTCTAATCTGTCATTTGCCGGATTTGGCATCAACTCTAATTCTAATGTTCCGCTTTCTGATACCCTAGCTATACTCGAAAATGAATATCTATAATCAAAATCTACTTGTCGAATTCTGTAAAACAACACCGAACTAGAAGCTTCTTTGTCATTGAATCTATATTGATTGAGTCTTCCGTTTTGTGCCGGAATGAAATGATTAATAACTACGAAATTAATTCCGTCATCGCTTCTTTCAACCACAAAGTGCGAAACATCTGTTTCTTTAGCAGTTATCCATGACAATGATACTCCTTCTTCTGTTCTTTCTGTTTTGAAACTCACCCATTCCAATGGCAAAGAACAGATTTCACAATTAGAGAATCTTGATGTTTTTCTAAAATTGTTACCCCCTACTGTCACTGCGGTGTTTGA
>JBDNDT010000305.1:0-3987 GCA_046718985.1 Cytophagales bacterium | reverse complement strand
CATGTCCAAAAAGCTCAATGTTCCTGATAATAAATTGCATGAAAGTGCTGAAAAGATGGAACATATTTTGGAAGAAAGATTTTGGAATAGAATTGCTGATGACTTAGGTAATCCTGAAATTGACCCACATGGAAGCCCAATTCCTAAACTAGGTAATTTAATTCTAGACAAAGAAATCATTTCACTTGGTGAAGCTCAATTACACAAAGAATATGTTGTCACCACAAATCAAAAAAACATAGATTATCTTTGGCATTTGGGATTAGTGCCAAATTCAAGAGTGGTGATTTTAGACAAAAACTCGCAATGTGTAAAAGTGTGGCACTTCAATCAAAACTTAGAAATCAGCAATGAAATTGCAAAAGAATTAATGGTTCGAGAGTCTTAAAATTAATTTTACTTTATGAGCATTCAACCAACAATATATTCAGGATAAACCTTCTAATTGTTTTCAGAATTTGGCTTTAACTCATAACTTCAAGCTTATTTTTAGATTGAAAACAGAGAAATGATTTGAATTATAGTGCTTTTTACTCTGAATATTTTAAGGTGTTCAATTTTTAAATTACAAAATGGAATCTTAATCATTCTTAAATGTCATGTTTGAAAAGCAAAAATTGGTATGTTTTTAAAACAAATTAACCTAAGGTATTTATTGAAATTCATTAATAAGAAGCTTATTAAATACAGACGCAAGCTCAATACTTGAATCGGTTTTATAACATTTTGACTAAATTTTATTAAAATGCTAAAAAAATCAGAGTGGTTTTGGGTAATTGATTTAGTTTTTTCATACTTTTGGGTCAAATATTAACCAAAACTTTAAAAACATCAAAAAAAATGGCTCACTTAAGATTTAAAGCTTTGGATATTGTGAACAATCGTGTTCCGGTTATCCCCAATGTTCCCAATCAAAAAGTTTCTGACTATTATGCTTGCAATGTTTACACATTAGAAGCAATGAGGTCAACCATCTCGGCAGACAGCTTCAAAAAAGTGATGAATGCCATTGAGAAAGGTGAGAAAATTGACAATGAAGTTGCAGAAGCAGTTGCTGCAGGTATGAAAACATGGGCAATTTCAAAAGGTTGCACTCATTATACCCACTGGTTTCAACCATTGACGGGTTTGACAGCTGAAAAGCATGATAGTTTTTATGAGCCATACGACAATGGAAGAACAATTGATAAATTCAAAGGAAGTGCATTGGTTCAACAAGAGCCTGATGCTTCTTCTTTTCCAAATGGAGGAATTCGATCAACTTTTGAAGCAAGAGGTTACACTGCTTGGGATCCATCGTCTCCGGCATTTATCATGGAAAATGGCTATATTAAAACGCTTTGCATACCTACAATTTTTGTTTCTTACACAGGAGAAGCATTAGACCATAAAGCTCCTTTGTTGAAGTCTTTGACATATTTAGACAAGGCTGCTACAGATGTTTGCCAGTATTTTGATTCTGATGTAACAAAAGTTCATGCTACTTTAGGTGCTGAGCAAGAATATTTCTTGGTTGACAGAGCTTTGTATTATGCTCGCCCTGATTTGGTTATGGCAGGTAGAACTGTTTTTGGTCATATTCCGGCTAGAGGTCAACAATTGGAAGATCACTATTTTGGCTCAATCCCAAATAGAGTATTGGCATTTATGTCTGATTTCGAGATTGAATTGTTGAAGTTAGGAATTCCTGTAAAAACAAGACATAACGAAGTGGCACCTAGTCAGTTCGAAGTTGCTCCATTGTTTGAAGAAATCAATTTGGCAGTTGATCACAACGCTTTGATGATGGATGTGATGGACAAAGTTTCTGAAAGACATGGATTGAAGGTGTTGTTTCATGAAAAACCCTTTGCAGGTGTGAACGGAAGTGGGAAGCACAACAACTGGTCAATGTCAACGAACACTGGTAGAAATCTTTTGGGTCCAAGCTCTAAACCCAAAGAAAACTTAGTGTTTTTAACTTTCTTTGTCAATGTGATAAAAGCAGTTCATGATTATGCTGACTTGTTGAGAGCTTCAATTGCATCAGCAGGAAACGACCATAGATTAGGCGCAAACGAAGCACCACCGGCAATTGTTTCTGTTTTCGTAGGTTCTCAAATGACAGCAGTTCTTGATGAACTTGAGAAAAATGCCAAAGTGAAAGTGGACAAAGGTGACAATGTTTATATGAAACTAGGAATCAGTAAAATCCCGGCTATCATCCTAGATAACACAGACAGAAATAGAACTTCACCTTTTGCATTCACCGGAAACAAGTTTGAGTTTAGAGCTGTTGGTTCTTCTGCAAACTCTGCAAACCCAATGACTATCTTGAACATGATTGTTGCTGATACCTTGACTCAATTCAAAAAAGATGTTGACAAGCAAATCGAGAAAGGAACTAAGAAAGAAGTGGCTATCATCAACGTGTTGAGAGATTATACCATTGCTTCTAAGAAAATCAGATTCGAAGGAAACGGATATTCTGACGAATGGAAAGAAGAAGCTAAAAAGAGAGGTTTAAACAATGAACCTGTGACTCCAAGAGCTTTGGATTTCTTCGTGACAAAAGAAGCGGTTTCATTGTTTGAAAGAAGCGGTGTGATGAATGAGAGAGAACTTCATGCACGTCATGAAATCATGTTAGAAAACTATACCAAGAAAATCCAAATTGAATCTCGTGTGATTGGTGATTTGGCAATGAACCACATTGTTCCAACTGCAACTAAGTATCAAAATCAATTGATTACTAATGTAAAAGGTTTGAAAGATTTGGGAATTGATGCTAAAGAAACCATCGAGACCATCAAAGACATCAGCAAGCACATCAGTTCAATCATCAAAGATTCTGATGAAATGGTTGAGGAACGTAAAAAAGCCAATAATATCGAGGATGCTAGAACAAAAGCTTTTGCTTATTGCGATAAGGTAAAACCTTATTTCGACAAGATTAGATATGCTGTTGACAAACTCGAGATGATTGTTGATGATGAGGATTGGCCATTGCCAAAATACAGAGAAATGTTGTTCATTAGATAACAGCATTTTTAATTCGAAATAAAAAAAGCCATCGTAAGGTGGCTTTTTTTATTTCGTGTTTCCTATAAAATAATAACAAACTTTGTTTCTTTGTGTTGCTAAAACCTTTTTCCAATTGAACACAGAACAATCTTCATTCAAAATCACCGTTGGCTTCAAAACTAAGATTCTAAATGTCTTTAGAAAAATATTTACAATTCCTGTTTTTGAAAGCATATTGTTAAAACTTTTGAAATCAAAACTATCATGGTTTTTCTACAAGCTGATTCCTCCGAATTATCTTTACTCTAAAAATAGTATTAGAAATTGCACGAGAAGAGGACTTGCCTATGAGCTTGATCTTGCAAATTTCAATGACCACTTGATTTTTTATGAATATGATGATGCTTGTTATGACTTTTTAATAGATTATTTAAAATCAGCGGAGGTGATTTTTGATATAGGAGCAAACATTGGCTCAACAGCACTTTATTTTGCCCAAATCAATCCTAATGCTACCATTGTGGCTGTTGAACCACATCCCACCACATTTCAAAAAGCAGTTAAAAATCTTTCATTAAATAATTTTAAGCATATCAAGTTGTATAATATTGGTTTTGGAAGTGAAAAAGGAACAGCCAAGTTGTTTGAAGTGAATGACCAAAACATTGGAATGAACAGAATATTATCTGATGATAAACCATTTCCATTCAAGGTCATCAACATAGAAACATTAGATAATTTTATGTCGGAAAACTGTTTATATCCTTCTGTAATAAAAATTGATGTTGAAGGGTTTGAGCATGAAGTGTTGAAAGGTGGAATCGAATTCTTGAAAGCTCGAAAACCGATATTATTCTTGGAATTAGACGATAAAAATTTGAAAGCCAATGGAAGTTCTGCTGTTGAATTGCTAAAGTTTATAAATTCGCTTGGTTATATTGATTTTTTGAATGCAAATGACGGAAAAAAAGTAGAGATAGGAGA
>JBDNDT010000304.1:0-3998 GCA_046718985.1 Cytophagales bacterium | reverse complement strand
ATCAATGATTTTGACCCCTAGATTTTGGGCTTTTTGTAGTTTTGAAGGTCCCATGTCATCACCTGCTACTAAATAGTTCAATTTTCCGCTCACACCACTGAGTATTTTTCCACCATGAGAGACAATATAATCTTTAATTTTTTCTCTTTCCCAATCAAAAGTTCCCGAAATCACAAAGCTCAAACCTGAAAGTTTATCTGAAACCTGTTCAACAACCTCATCAGAAGATTCAAAATTAACTCCAAATGCAATCAATTCATCAACAATTGAAGAGTAGTATTCGTCCTTGAAGTATTGAACAATGCTTTGAGCAATTTTTTCTCCAATTTCAGGGACTGCAATCAATTCTTCTAATGTGGCATTTCTCAATGCTGTGATGTTTTTGAAATAAGAAGCCAATTTTTCAGCAACGGTTTCACCCACAAAACGAATGCCTAAGGCAAATAATGTTTTTTTGAAGGGCATTGATTTGGCTTTTGTGATACCTTCAATCACGTTTTGAGCAGCTTTTTCCTTGAACCCTTCTAAGCCCAAGAGTTGATCTTTATTAAGTTTGAACAAATCGGCAGGGGTAGTCACCAAGCCTTTTTCAAAGAGTACTTGAATTGTTTTGCCTCCAACTGAATCAACATTTAAAGCGTCACGAGAGACAAAATGTTCTATTCTTCCTAAAACCTGAGGCTGACACCCTTTTTCATTGGTGCAAAAAAAGTGAGCTTCTCCATCTTTTCGCACCAAAGGTGTTTGACAACTTGGGCAGTTTTTTACAAAAACAATGGGTCTGGCCCCAACTTGCCTTTTGCTCACCTCAACAGAGGTGATTTTTGGGATGATTTCTCCGCTTTTTTCAACCCACACATAATCACCTTCATGCAAACCCAAGCGTTGCATTTCATCTGCATTATGCAGGGTTGCTCTTCTCACTTTTGTGCCTGAAAGTGCCACTTCTTTCAGTTCTGCAACGGGTGTCACGGCACCGGTTCTTCCCACTTGATAAGTCACTTCAAGCAATGGTGTGCAGGCTTGGTCAGGTTTATATTTGAATGCCATTGCCCAACGTGGACTTTTAGCGGTCATGCCCAAAATTTCTTGAAAGTCTAAACGATTAACCTTCACCACAACACCGTCAGTGTCTAAAGGGAGTTTTTTTCTTTTTTCTTGCCAATGATTAATATAAGCCATGATTTCCTCAACACTTTTAACTGTTTGCCAAGTGTCAGAAACGGGGAAGCCCCAAGCTTTCAATGAATTCAATGCCTGAGAATGACTTTCAATGCCTAGGCTTTCTCCTGATAATGAATAACAAAAACAACTCAAACCTCTTTGTGCCACCACTTTTGAATCTTGCATTTTCAAAGTGCCTGAGGCTGCATTCCGAGGATTTGCTAACAATGGTTTCCCTGATGATTCCAAATCTGCATTGATGCGATTGAAACTTTCCAAAGGCATATAAATTTCACCCCTCACTTCAAAACTTTTAGGCAAATTTTCAGCATTCACCTTCAATGGAATGTTGGCTATTGTCCGGACATTGGCAGTCACTTCATCACCTTTTTCGCCATCACCTCGAGTGACGGCAGAAACCAAAATACCGTTTTCATAATTCAAACTGATGGCAACACCATCAAATTTGATTTCACAAACATATTCAGGTTTTTCATTTAATAGCTTAAAAACTCTATCATCAAACTCTTTGATTTCTTGCTCATTGTAAGTATTAGAGAGTGAAAGCATCGGCTGTTTATGAAAAACTTGTTTAAAGTTTTTGGTCACCGTTCCGCCCACTCTTTGGCTTGGTGAATAAGGCAAAACCCAATCAGGATGTGCACTTTCTATTTTGATGAGTTCTGAAAGTAATTGGTCAAACTCAAAATCAGAAACCAATGAACGGTGGTTCTGATAATATTCTTTGTTTAAGTTGTTAAGCTGTTCTACCAACTCAATCATTCGAGAAAAATCATTGTTCTTTTCCATGTTTCAAAGAAAAGAAATTTTGAAAGAATTCAAGCAATGGATTCGGCTGTATAGTCAAAAAAATAATTGTTATAAAATTTTTTTGGCTACAAAAAAAATAATTTAAGATAACTCTATTCAAACTAAAAAACAAACAAGTCGTATGTGTGTGATAAAACGTTTGTGAGATGGATTTCAGAATGACCGAAAATCAGTTGATGATTCAAGAATCAGTGAGGGATTTTGCTGAACAAAATATCAAGCCTCATGTGATGGAGTGGGATGAAGCCCAAGAATTCCCAATTGACCTTTTTAAGAAAATGGGAGAGTTGGGACTTATGGGTGTATTAGTCCCCACTGAATATGGTGGCAGCGGTTTAGGGTATTTTGAATATGTGACGATTATCTCTGAGATTGCAAAGGTCTGTGGCTCGATAGGGCTTTCAGTTGCAGCTCACAATTCACTTTGCACAGGGCATATCCTGAATTTCGGCAATGAAGAACAAAAGAAAAAGTGGTTGCCGAAGTTGGCAAGTGGTGAATGGATAGGTGCTTGGGGGTTAACAGAAGCCAACACCGGCTCCGATGCCGGAAACATGAAAACCATAGCCTTGAAAGAGGGTAACGAATATGTGATCAATGGTTCGAAGAATTTCATCACCCATGGAAAATCTTGCAACATTGCTGTGATTATGGCAAGAACTGGTAATGAAACAAAGTCTCATTCCATGACAGCTTTTGTGATTGAAAAAGGAACTCCCGGTTTCACTCACGGTAGAAAAGAAAACAAACTAGGGATGAGAGCTTCAGAAACCACCGAAATAATTCTAACAGATTGCAGGGTTTCAGAAGAAAATATCTTAGGAGAAATAGGAGAAGGATTTGTGCAAGCATTGAAAATTTTGGACGGTGGCAGAATTTCAATCGCAGCATTGAGTTTAGGAATTGCAGAAGGAGCATATAACTGTGCACTGAATTATGCGAAAGAAAGGCAACAATTTGGAAAAGCCATCATTGAACATCAGGCTATAGGGTTTAAATTGGCTGATATGGCAACGGAGCTTGAAGCAGCAAAATTGCTGACTTTTCAAGCTGCTTATTTGAAAAATGAACATTTGCCTGTCACTCAGCAATCAGCAATGGCTAAGCTATATGCATCAGAACTAGCAGTGAGATGTGCTAATGAAGCAGTGCAAATTTTTGGAGGCTATGGCTTCACAAAAGATTTCCCTGCTGAGAAATATTATCGTGATGCCAAATTGTGTACCATTGGCGAGGGCACATCTGAGATTCAAAAATTAGTGATTTCAAGGGGCTTAAATAAGTAAGTTTTTTTGTTGTGTTCATCATTTATTGGTTGAACACAACAATTCAGAAGTTTTTATTTTGTATATCGACTATTTCATTTTCATAATTAACTTCTTCACCTCATAAATAGAAATCAAAACATACAACTCATTTGAATTCTTTTTGTCATAAACAATGAGATTTGGTGTGTTGAAAAATAATATTTTCATCTTTGAGTTTTTAACTCAATTTTGTTTGTTGATTGGTTAATGTGGTTAAGAATTAAATTTGATAGGTTGTTATTGAATCGAAAAAGTTTTTTGGGATTGTTTTTTTTACTTGTTTTTCAACTGGTGGGTCAGAAATTCATTAATCCTTTCAATAAGTTTTTAAAAGATGATGATTCAACACAGTCTTACAAAAATGGAGGTATTTTGGTTGTTCCCTTGCTTTATTACACTCCTGACACTCGACTCGCTGCCGGAGCAATGGGTGTTTATTATTTTCATTTGGGTGTTGAAGATGAAAATCACCACCTCACTCGCTTGAGTTATATAAAACTTTTGGCTGATTATACTCAAAACAGACAGCTCGACATTTGGAGTAGCTGGAATGTATTTACCAATGAAGAAAAGTATTTGCTGAAAGGTGAATTAAGGTTTAGGGATTTTCCTGATAGGTTTTATGGAATAGGCAATAACACTTCAAAATCGCAAGAGGAAAGATTTGAATATAATTTGTTTTCTCTTAAGATGTTG
>JBDNDT010000303.1:0-4021 GCA_046718985.1 Cytophagales bacterium | reverse complement strand
CAACTGCTGCTGAAAAAGATGCAGGAGTGTTCGAAGTGCAACGTTCAACTGATGGAGTAAATTTTGTGACCATAGGAACTGTGAAGGCAATGGGTAACAGCAACAGCCAACAGTTTTATTCATTTAAATCTTCATTGGCAGGCCTGAAAGGCATGCAATATTATAGAATTGTTGAAAAATCCTCAGATGGTTCTTCTTCAACAAATTCTGATATTAGAGCTCTGTTTGTAGAAGACAGCAGAAGCCTAAGGGTAATTCCTAATCCTAATGCCGGAAACTTTGAATTGAGTTGGTCAGGTGAAGGAGAAGATGAATCAGTAAGTTACACCATTTCAAACAGCCTAGGAGCATTGGTAGCCAAAGGAGAGATTAGAGCAGGTGAATTGAAAAACATCAATTTAAGCAGTTATTCACAGGGTGTTTACTATATCAGTATCTTCCAAACTTCAGGTACATATATCGAGAAAATATTCGTGAAGTGATGAATTGCAAAAGGGCTTTTTCATAGTTGGTTTGTTTAATTGTTAGTTATGAGCTGATGGGGATTTTGTCCTTCATCAGCTTTTTTTGTTTAAAAAAATAAAGTTGAAATGAATATTTCTACTAAAATTTATTCCAAATTGCCAGAGAATTTTTAATCTAGCATTATGCGTTTCGATTTTTTGAACCGTGACCTTGCCTATGAAAGGGGAAGGCATTACTTACCACTTGAAGGTTTAAGAGGTATTGCCATTGCATTGGTGTTGCTTTATCATTGTTTTCCGGTTTTATATAAATTTGGAACTGGTATTGGCTTGATAGGAGTTGATCTTTTTTTAGTGATTTCAGGCTTTTTAATCACAGGCATTCTATTAAACCAAAAACACAAACCTCGGTTCTTTAGTGATTTTTTTCGAAATCGTTCTTTAAGGATTTTTCCTTTGTATTTTTTGTTTCTTGGTTGTTTCTTTTTCTTGTTTCCTTTGTTTTGGAGTGGATTTAAAGAAAATTATACTTTTTATATTGAAAATAAATTATGGTATTTTTTATATCTACCCAACTGGTTAATCTTTTTCAATGGTGATTGGCCTCCTGTTTCCAAACCTATTCTAGACCATTTTTGGTTGTTGGCAATTGAAGAACAGTTTTATTTGGTTTGGCCTTTTGTGGTTTATTTTTCAAATAACATAAAGCTGTTTTGGTTTTGCGTGTCATTGATTGTTTTTAGTTTCTTTTTTAGGAATTTTTTAGTGTTGAATAATTTTCATTACTCATCCTCTTATGTCAACACGTTTGCAAGATTAGATCCATTGGCTTCTGGCGCTTTGATGGCCGTTGTAATCAGAGATGAAAAGTTGTTAGTTATATTTAGAAAACTGATACCCTTTCTTTTCATTTTTTCGTTGCTTGTTTTGTTGCTTTTGATCGTGATTTCAAAAAGTGTGAGTCTAAAGACGAGTTTGATTATTCAGTTTGGGTATAGTTCAATTGCTGTTATGTTTATGACTATTCTCTTTATGAGCCTTTTCAATAATACTTTTCTTGAAAGATTTCTTAAAAATAAAATACTGTTGTGGTTGGGTAAATATAGCTATGGTATTTATGTTTTGCATTGGTTCTTATATCCATTACTGGCTTCTGATTTGATAGATCTTCTCAACCGATACTTTCATTATACTTTTATTAGTGACTTTTTAACTTCAGTTATACTCACCATTCTTATCCTCGTTCTTTCTTTAATTTCGTTCCATTTAATAGAAAAACATTTTACAGCAATGAAGAGAAAAATTTCACTTTAAATGATGTGGATTTTTTCCATATGTTTCAAAATAGACGTAATTTACTAAAGAAATTGTGATTCTTTAGATTGAATTCACTCGTTTTTTTGATAATTCTAAGCAAAATATATGCATTTAACACAATACTGCTAATTGCAATAAGTATTTTGCTTAGTGAAATACCAAAAATAGAATTTAATTTTTTCAAATTAGCCTATTGTAAAGCTTTTCTTTTGGATAATTTAAAAGGAGCGATTAAATCTTCTACCTTTTGAATAATTTCCCTTGATTGACTGATGATTTCATCGCCTTCTTCTGTAACTTTCACCGGCAATGTTGTTCTATCGAATAATTGTACCCCCAACTTATCTTCAAAAGTTTTTATTTGTTGACTTACAGTGCTTTGGTCTGCAAAACAGATTTCAGCAGCTTTTGAAAAACTTCCTGTTTCTGCAACAGCTATTGCATATTGCATTTGTCTTAAAGTAATAATCATGAGCTTCTAAATGTCTGGTTAAACACAAATATAACAAATCAATATTTATTATTACTGTCGTCCGAGATAATTTTTCACAAGCACTAAAAAGTGCCTTTATAATGATTTCAAGGCACATTTTCTATGTTTTTTCAAATATACCCTCATATTTTTCATTGAACAACGATAATTGTATTTTTCCAATTTCGGTTTCAAAATATCGCCTGCAAAATGATTTACTATCCATGATAAATTTCATAAAATGAACATTTGAACACAAATTCTTTGCTGCAACCATTACCATGGTCGAAAAATCTTCTGCTTCTTTAGTCATTTTGTGTATTACCGTAAATAATAGATTCAGGATTAATGCCATCCATATTTGTGACTTAATCCCGTTTTCGCTGTCCGACAAAAAATACTTCAACTCAAAATTTTGCTTCAACTGTTTGAATAACACCTCTATTACCCATCTGTTTTTGTATAGTTGTGTAATTGTAAAGGCTGAATATTTGCTGATATTGGTTATAAACTCTATGGTTTCACCCGTAATATAATCTAGATATTCTACAATCCTTAGTTCAACTGTCCGAGTAATTTTTTTCTCTTTATATTCCACCTTAACTCTTTGATCCTTAATAATTCCCTTGAATTTTTCCTCTTCATTTACCTCATAATTCTCTAAGACTTCATATTTCATGTTATCTTTTTTTCGGGTAACAAAATATTGCTCTTCATCGGTCATCAGTTGATAAAATTTATACTTGTTAAACCCCTTATCAAATACTGCAATTGAACCTTTTTCTAGTTTTAGGCAGTTTAAAAATGATGTTTCATTTTTTGATGCAGCCCCATAACATACAAAATTAGGTACCCCTTCTACCAAATTCATCTTCGAAAATGCCTTTATTCCACCTTTTTTGCGTCCATTTATTGTATTTCTTCCGGCTCCTTTTAGAATTTCTTTAAACAAAGTAATGGTGCTTGAATCGAAAATTTCTACATCTTTTCTATCCACTTCGCCTCCAATCATCATTGAAAAATGTTGTGCAATTAAAAATTTCTTATACCGCTGATATAGAAGATAATAAATCTTTTCAAAATACTCAGAACTACGTCTATTATTGGCATCAGAAAGAGTTGATTTGCAAGGTAAATGTTTAAATCCGAATTGAATTAAACGACTAAAAACCAAGGTGATATTTTTACACACCTCTCTTAAACTTGAATTTCTGGTTAAAGTGGCATAAAACAAGATGATAAAATGAGATTTACTGTTCAGTTTCTTGTAATACTTATCGGAATTGGTTGCCGTTTCCGCTTCTTTAAAAATGTCGTTTGGGATTAAACTTAAAAGTTGTCCGATTATTGGTTGACCTGAAATGAATTCTTTATTACTTTGCATCATGATGAAAGTTTTTTAGCGAATTCAAACATCATAAAAAAAGGGGAGAAATTAATTTTTCTCCCCCCTCTTTTTAAAATATAACTATTCTAATACCCTTTTTAAAAAAAAATCATTTCTCGGACGACAGTAAATTGTTTTGAAACTTGTTTTGTGAAATTTACGGAATATCAATGATTTTTTTGTTGTTATTTATTAATGATTAATCCAAATTACGGCATGAGATAAATAAATTCATAATAATGAGTAATGAATTCAGATTTGATAATAATATATTTGGGCTTCACTTGGAATACTTCGGCAGTGTTTCAAAAAGTGTGTATGGTTTGGCGAATTACCCCCATCTCGGTGGTATTCTTAAAAATATACCATTTAGCACTTCTG
>JBDNDT010000302.1:0-4023 GCA_046718985.1 Cytophagales bacterium | reverse complement strand
CCCATGTTGGCTTGGTTGGTATAACCTTGATTGCTTGCGTCTGTGTTTAGATTGACAATCAACATACCTCCTGCTTGATAAGCATAATATTCTTCCGTGTTGGAAGGAACTTTGCTGTATTGTAAGTTTTCATAATGAAAATGGTCATAATATGCCTTTAGCTTCAAAGTGCCATATGTTTCATGGTTGCCAATGATGGTTGAAGTTCCTAACCAAGGACTGATATATTTCACCTTGTCGAAATGAACAAACTCATAGTGGTCTAATGTGCCAACATCCACTTGGTCACCAACCATCAATATTCCTGAAATCACCTCATTCACAGGTGCTTGATAAGTCGTTTCCACAAATCTTTTGGCTTTCACCACCAAGCTGTCAAACCTAGGTTCGCCTTTCAACTGATTGTCGCCCATGATTAACAATCTGGTTTTGCCATTGTTTGCCGCTTTTCCGGGTTCAGGCATGGTCACAAAATCATAGACCGGAGAGGTGTAAGTGCTGTTTTTGATTCGGTAATAATATTTTGTTTTGGGATTTAAGCCTGTCAGTTGCACACTTGAATAAAGATAGTTGTTGTTATAACCATTATCTGACCAAGTTTCAGTGTTTACTGATTTTGACAAATTGAGATTTGACGAACTAGTGCCATATTCAATGGTGAAGTCTTTTTCAGCATCCGATTTCCAATTAATCCAAACAGAATGATGGGTTGGAATTTCGAGATAGGGTTCTCTAACAGCAGTAAAGCCAAGAGAAAACAAGAGTGTTAAGATAATAAGAATTGGGTTTTTCATAGAAAATGTAATTTTATGCAAAGTTCTCTATTTACAAGTATGAATGTACAAACACTACATTATCATTGAGTTAAGTTTGATTGTTGGATTTATTTATGATTTCATGAACTTTAAAACGATTATTCAATTGAAAAAAGCGACCAAAATTAGGATGTGTTTTTTTTGTGAAAAAATATTTTGAATTATCACATGGTTTTATTTGAAGAATTCATCAAATCATAACCAATTCTTGATGATGAGTTAACATTGAGTTAACAGCGAATGGCGAACTTTGAAGCTCAAAATCAATCATTTATGTTTCGCCAGGCTATTCTTCTAATATTCTTATTTTGGTTTTGTTTTGCTCAATCACAAAGCAACCCAACTCCTTTTGATCTCAGCACGGGGAATTACAGTTTCACGGCTTGGCCTGCCAACTCAACAGCAGGTACCTATCCCGGCAATATGGTTTTTCATTTTACGAAACAGCCGGAGGGGACTCAGGTTTTAGAAGAGTCAGGTACGAGTGATTATACATGTGCATATAATTTAGGTTCTGTTTCTAGGATAAATGGATTAGGTAATAATGGTTTTTCATTTGTTAACACTGGTAATGGACGAAGTGATGCTTGTGCTGGAACACCGCAAAACGATAAATTTGTTGGTGCAGCAGTCCTATCTCTAAACACAACTAACAGAAACAACATTCAAGTTTCTTGGATTGGAGGAACAGTAGTTGTAAATGGAAGAATTTATGTCATTCAATTGCAATATAGAGTTGGCACATCAGGTAATTTTACTAATCTTTCAAGTGTATATACCAGAAACTCTACAGCTGGTCATTCTCAAGCCATTGGTCCGGAAACTTTACCGGAGGAATGTGAAAATAAGTCCGTAGTTCAATTAAGATGGATTTATTATCAAACCGAAGTAGGCGCGGGAGGAACAAGACCTGAACTCCGTGTTGACGAAATTTCTGTCACCAGTTCTGCCAATCCCAAAATTGTGAGCAATACACCATCTATAAACTTCGGTAATGTCGTTAGAAACACCACGAAATTAGATTCTATAGAGGTTAACGCTTATAACCTCTCCCCGGTAGCAGGAAATATAACCGCAACTGCCCCAATTGGCTATCAGGTTTCACTAAGCAGAACTACGGGTTTCGCCAATAGTGTTAACATTGCTTATTCTTCCGGTGCATTAGCTTCCACTAAGCTATACATCCGATTTACGCCTACGGATTACCTCGCTTACAATGCCAATCTTAGCCTCTCAGGCGGCACAGCTTCAAGAAATGTCGCTCTTTCAGGAGCTGGGGTAAGACCAAACACCGTTTCTGCTTTCACCATCAACCGCACCGCACCCGATCGCATGAACCTCACTTGGACAAAACCGGCAGGTGTCTTTGGCACAGACTGGGATGGTGTGGTGGTCTTTGCGCGTGAAAATGTTGCCAATGCCATCACTTTAGAGAATGTGGACGGAACGGCTTTCTCGGGTGGTGGAAATGTTTTTGGAAGTGGAACACTTCAAAACGGAAGCTATTGCGTTTCCAGAACCACTACTGACAGTGATGGCAATCTCACAGTAACCGGATTAAGCTTTAACCAAACCTATCATTTTGTGGCATATGCTTACAAAACCATTCCCGGTGGCAGCAATGATGAATGGTCTTTGGCTTCAACACCTATTAGCGCTCAAGCCATCGTGATGAACGTGACTAATTTTGAAGCCACTCCATTGAATCAACAAGCTTCCCTATCATGGACAAACCCTTTCACTTCATCAGGTGTTTGGTTCAATGAAATTTTGCTTGTGGGCAAAGCAGGTTCTGATTTCAGTTTTTCTCCTGCTGGTGACGGCTCAACATACACAGCCAATCAAGATTTTAGCAGCGGAACAGAGGTGAGTGATGGTGCTTTTGTGGTCTTCAAATCCACTTCATCAAACACCATTGTGACCAACCTCAACAATGGCACAAATTATTTTTTCAGGGCCTTTGTGAGAGTGGGCAACAACTGGTCTAGTGGGGTGTTGGTTGAAGTGACACCAACTTTAGGCAATGTTTACTACAGCTGTGCAAACGGTAATCATAGTGCCTCCATTTGGTCTCTTAACAACCCGGCATGTCCAACAACTACTACTCTATCATTTAATTCCACCGTGAATATCACCATCCAAAATGGACACACCGTCACATTAAATGAATCTAATGTAAATGTTAACAATATCACGGTTGCAAGCGGAGGAAAATTGTTTTCCAATACCGTTTCATCAACTCCGCGATATATGAATTTATATGGAAATGTCATTTGCAACGGTGAAATTGGTGGAGCGAATGACGGTTTTTCTTTAAACATTGAAGACGGAAATCACATCATTTCAGGTAATGGCATAATCAGAATGGCAAGAATCAGAAAAAGTGACGAGAATGGTTCAAGTGGAGTCGGAAATTTAACTATTAATTCAAATATACAATTGTCTTGGAATGGAGCCGCAATTTATATCAACAGACAAGCGGCCAATATTTTTAACGTAACAATTAATGAAGGAAAAACGGTTGAACTCACCAATAGTGTGGGTGATATCGCAATAGATGGAACGAATGGAGCGGCAGGGACAGAACGAGGAGGAACAATCACAGTAAATGGAACACTCATTATCCCTAACACTTATTTTGCTTATACCAACAACTCAAACGTGAACTATCCTTGCAAGCTGGTGATTGGCAGCACCGGTTATGTTCGCACAGGGTTCTTGACTTACAATGCTTCGGGCAGTGGAAATGCCAAACATACGCTCGAAATTAAATCAGGGGGTGTTCTTGAAATCACCAACCAAAGTTCGGGTGAAGCAATGGTCAATTTTTCAAGCACTAACAATGAACATATTTTCGAGACGGGTTCAAGCATCGTTTTCAGCAGAAGTGGAAATCAAAATTTTGTGAATACCTTGCCATATAAACACTTGACCTTTTCAGGAAGCAGTAATAAAACCTACGGTTCAGGCAATTTAACAATCGAAGGAAATCTCAATATTGAAGGCACTGCCGTTCTCAGCCCTCCAAGCACTTCAATCCTCAACCTAAAAGGCAATTGGTCAACAGCTTCTGTATCTTCATTTAACCCTCAAAGCACCACAGTGAATTTGACTGCTGACAGCATCCAACAAATCACCTCAACCCATATCAGCAATAAAACCAATCTTTTTCACCAACTCAATGCGGGAAAACTTAAACTCAACAGTC
>JBDNDT010000301.1:0-4026 GCA_046718985.1 Cytophagales bacterium | reverse complement strand
TTTTTTGAGTAGCGTAGCGGAACAAAAAAGAGCGAGCCCCGAAAGCCGGGCCGCGAGCGGTTTGCCCAAGTTTTTTTCATTTTTCAAATCTTTTGCTTGTTAAAAATTCCCGACAATCTAATAATATTTCTGTGAAACTTGGAAGTTATAACATATAATTTTAAATTAGTGGTCAAAAGATTGAATCATGCACAATCATGACCTTGAACTGAAAACTTATCCTACAAGATTAGAAACCATAAACGAAATTGGTATTTTAGAAAAACCTTATGACGATTTTTTCTTCAATTCTTGCCAATTGGCGGCATCCATTTGCCAAACTCCAAGGGCTTTCATGTGTGTGTTGAGCGAAAACAAACAAAATTACTTAGCAACTGTAGGAAAAAAAATCGCAGAATCTCAATTGCCCCCTGAAAAGGTTTTTTGTGAAGTGACTTTGGTTTCTGATGAGGGGTTTTACATATATAATGCAGATAAAAGCAATCCTTTGCCTAATGACCATCCATTTTTGCTGGATGATTTGAAATTTTATGCCGGATTCAGAATTTCAGCACCAAACGGTGTTCCTATTGCCACAATATGCACTCTTCATCATGACCATCACAGTATCAACGAATTGCAGATTGAACAAATGAAATGGCTTGCCAAATCAATTGAAGAAAAAATTTATTTCATTGAACAATTAAACAAGCAGAAAGAAAGTCTCGATGAATTGAATGACCTTTATGAATTTGCTCCTTGTGGATATCACTCATTGAATGCTGATGGCAACATTGTAAAAATCAACAAAACAGAGCTTAAATGGTTGGGCTATGCCGAGCATGAAGTCTTAGGAAAGCATGTGAGTTTCATTTTCGATGAAAAAGAAAAAGAAAAAATTCAAGATTCATTGATGCTCATTAAGAAATTTGGAACAGTGAACCAAACGGTGTTCATGCTGAAAAGCAAAAATGGTGAAACAAAACCTGTCAGTTTGTCGGCAACGGCCATCAAAAACAAAAATGGTAAGTTCTTGAGAACCAGAAGCACATTGCATGACATCAGCCTGAGAATGGAGTTTGAAGCAATGCTAAAGGATAAAAACAGAGAACTTGAAAAAACCAATGATGCTTTGAATCATTTGAACGCAGAAAAAAATCAATTTTTCGGTATGGCTGTTCATGATTTGAAAAACCCCATCAGTGCCATATCTTCTTTGGTGAAGTTAATCAATTTAGAGTTTCCAAGTTTGGATGATGGTTTGAAAACTTATTTGAACCACATTGAGAGTTCTGCCAACAAAGTGATGACCTTGGTGAAATCTTTATTGGATATCAACCGAATTGAGCAAACCGGCATGAAACCCAACCTCAGTTTGGTGAATGTGTATGAATTAGTGGAAAGATGTGTGGAGTCTTATCAATCGCACATCAACCAAAAAATGATAGTCATCAAAAATGAAATCAGTAATGAAAAGCTTCAAATCCAGACAGATAATATATTTTTTCAACAAATTGCCGACAACCTTATTTCAAACGCCATTAAATTTTCACCCCAAAACAAAATGATTTTCATCAATGCATTTGTTGAAGATAACTTGTTTGTTTTTTATGTTAAAGATGAGGGTCCGGGAATCAAACAAGAAGAAATCGGAAAGCTATTTACCAAGTTTTCTCGTTTGAGTAACAGACCAACTGCCGGAGAAACCTCATCAGGTTTGGGCTTAGCCATTGTGAAAGATTTCACAGAAAGATTGGGCGGGACTGTTGAGTGTGAAAGCACCAGTGGGCTGGGGGCGAAGTTCATTGTCAAGTTGCCGATTAATTGATGTATTTGGTTTTCAAAGCAACATTTTATAATTATTCGATCAACAACACAAAACCTTTTGGATTCGGTAGTTAAAATTTAATTACATTTGCGCCTCAAACCAAAATTTCTAAATCAAACATGTTGAATATTGTTTTGTTCGGACCTCCAGGTGCAGGAAAAGGAACTCAAAGCGAGAAAATTATTGCAAAATATGAATTGAGTCACATTTCAACCGGTGATTTGTTCAGAAAGCACCTTAGTGAAGGTACAGAACTAGGCTTGCTGGCTAAAAAATATATGAATGAAGGCAATTTGGTGCCTGATTCAGTGGTCATTGACATGGTTGAAGTGAAAGTGAAAGAAAACCTTGGGGTAAAAGGTTTTATTTTTGACGGTTTCCCTAGAACTGTTCCACAAGCAGAAGCCTTGGATGCAATGCTCAGCAAATTAAATCTTTCTATTTCAGGCATGATTTCTCTTGAAGTTGAAACCGAAGAACTTAAAAGAAGAATCAAAGAAAGAGGAAAAACCTCAGGCAGAGCAGATGACCAAGATGAAGAAAAAATCAATAATAGAATCAAGGTTTATTTAGATGAGACCTTGCCGGTTGCTGATTTTTATGCCAACCAAGGCAAATTGAAAACCATCAATGGCATTGGAGAGATAGAATTCATTTTTAGTGAGATTTCAAAAGCGATAGACAGCTTCGCAAAATAAAAATAATGGAAATTGTTAGTGTTTCAGCACCTAAATCGGCTGTGAAAACAGCCATCAAGTTGGTTTCGTCAAAAAGTGAAAGCAACAGAGCCTTAATCATCAATGCGGTTTCAGGTCACAAAGCCACTTTAGGAAATCTTTCTGAAGCAAGAGACACCCAAACTATGATGAGGCTTTTGAAAAGCGATGATGAAATATTAGACGTTTTGGATGCCGGAACTACCATGAGATTCTTGACAGCTTTCACAGCCCTGAGCGGAAAGTCAAAAACCATGACCGGAACCGCTAGAATGTGTGAAAGACCTATCAGCCTTTTGGTGGATGCTTTGAGGGACTTGGGTGCAAAAATTGATTATTTAAAAAATGATGGTTATCCACCAATCAAAACCCAAGGATTTTCTTATTCCGGAAACAATCATTTGAAAATCAAAGGAGATGTTAGCAGTCAATATATTTCTGCTTTGTTGATGACAGCTCCTTTATTACCCAATGGTCTAAAATTGGAATTGACCGGAAAAATCGGCTCGAAACCATACATAGACATGACTATTGACCTGATGGCTCATTTTGGGGTGAAAGCTAAATGGACAGAAAATCAGGTGATTGAAATCGAAGCCGGGCAACAATATTCTGCCAATGAATATGAAATCGAGTCAGATTGGTCAGGTGCAAGTTATTGGTTTTCAATCGTTGCTTTGTCACCTGATTCCTCAACACAAATTGAGTTGTTGGGCTTGAAAGAAAACTCTCTTCAAGGAGACAGTGCTGTGGTGAAATTGATGGAATCATTTGGGGTGAAATCTGAATTCACGGGAAATGGTTTTTTACTTAGCAAATGTTCTAACAAAAATGAGGTGTTTATAGATTTCACACAATGTCCTGATTTGGCACAAACTTTTGCTGCATGTGCGGCAGCTAAAGGAATCAAGCTTCAAATGACAGGGCTTGAGAGCTTGAGAATCAAAGAAACCGATCGTATTGCAGCTTTGCAAAATGAGTTGAAAAAACTTGGTGCAAGCATGGAGGAAACGGAAAAAGATGTTTTCACTGTTGTTCCTGTAAACAGCCCTTGGAGTGCCGAAACCATCATTGAAACTTATGATGACCACAGAATGGCAATGGCTTTTGCTCCTTTGTCAATGGTGTATGAATTAAAAATCAAAGAGCCAAAGGTTGTGGCAAAATCTTATCCAAGTTATTGGGAGCATCTTACTTTGGCAGGTTTCAGCATCAAGCATTGATTGCAAGCCTTAAATCAATTTCAAGAGTCGTTTGCAAAACGAATCATTTAGAAAATGTCAATTTTAAACTAGATTTGTGTTCATATTGAACGCATAGATGATTAAAGTTGGTATATTTTTCGGAGGACAGTCTAGAGAAAGGGAGGTTTCATTTGCCGGAGGAAGAACAGTTTATGATAACTTAGACAAAACACTCTTTGAACCGATTCCGGTTTTTGTGGATAGTTTAGGAAGATTTGTGTTGTTGGAGTGGCAGTTTTTATACAAAGGCAGCATACGT
>JBDNDT010000300.1:0-4030 GCA_046718985.1 Cytophagales bacterium | reverse complement strand
TACCCAAGATTGCTCTGCTTCTTGGCTTTCGGTCTCCCAACAATGTCCTGAAACGAAGGGTCAATGTTTTTTCGTTTAATATGTTAATGCTTGTTTTGGATTGAATCTTGGTTTGGTTGAAATTTATAAATTGAATGTAAAACGCCAAACAATGTATTTATTATTTGGCGTTTTTTATTTTGCTGATTCAATAATTGAAACGCAATCCGACGTTAGCCAAAAGTCCCATTCTGTCAGAACCAAATGATTCAGGAGTAGTTTGATTGAGTAAATTTCGAACATTGAAAAATGTTGTAAATCTATCCGATATAACCACATTGGCATTGAAATTCAAAAGTATTTTCTCCTTAATCTCGCCTCCCTTTTGTGGATTCACACTACCGTTTCCAAAATTAATTTCGCTGTTCAAGCTTTGCCTGTGCGCCCCAAAATAATAAGCACTAATTGAAATATTGAACTTTCTAAAAGGAGTATATGTAAACATACCTCCCGCCCAAACATTAGGTGTATATGGCGAGATTATGGTGCTGGTAGAATCCTGATGACCATTAAGTGTATATGTTGGAGTGTCATAAGCACCTTTTTTATTGTAATAAGGAGAAAACGAAATAGCTTTAGTTTCTTGAATTGTCAAATGAGGTCTAACTTGAAGTTTTCCACCAAAAAATGAACTAGTTATTGACAATGAAACTCCATTCTGAGAAACTTCTAATGGAAGATTTTTGTATAAATAACCCGAGAAACTAGTGTTTGTAAAGAAATTAAACGAAGAGGAATCCAAGCTGAGTATGTTAAAATCTTTAAAGTTCTGGTTAAAAACAGCAAAATCTAGAACGATTCTTTTGTTTAATTTCATTCTTGTTCCTGCTTCATACATGGTATTGTTCATTAGTTTAAGGTTATCATTCCCGGATATTTGTAATCTAACGTTTGGTACAAAAGGAGCCGGTGAACTAATAAAATTTTCACTGTTTACCAATGTGGGAACCAAAAACGAACCATTATATGACTTTGAAGTCAATGCCCTAAAAATAATTTTTTCATTTATTTTATAATTAGCAATAAACTGATAAGAATTGAAACCATTATCAGGCTTATTGAATCTATCGTGTCTTAATGCTCCAATTACTCTAAATCCTTTAAATGGTTTAGCATCAACCTTAATAGAACCAGAAAAATTATCAATGCTACCTTTTCCATTGAATTGACCATTTTTATTTCTTTGGATACTAAACCTTTCGTCATTCACATAGGCTTCTTGAAAACCCAAAGCGAGTTTAATCAAAAGTTTTCCATCCATCAACTTGGCTTCGTAATCTAAGTACAAATCTATATTACGATACAAATACTGACCTTCAATTTCCTTCCCAATAAGACCTTGGGTGCCTGCTAAAATAGAGGCTTGCAGATTGAAACCGTAAATATTTCCTGATAAATAACTATTTACTGAATTATTTGAAAATTGATTAATTGGTGTTCCAGCTGCTAAGCTATTCATTGCATATTTATTCAAATTATAAGAGTTCGATAATATTAAACTGACTTTTTCTTTAGGCTTATAAAAAAATGAAACTGTTCCTGAGTTTGTGCTCAAACTTTTTCTTTTATCCGGGAATCTCTGATTTGCAACACTTCTTAAAGTTGGACTCAAGGAATCAGTACTAAAAACATAGTCCTGATTAGAGTTTCTATAATAACTTTCTTCAAATCTGTTTCTTTCTTCAAAATTAAATCCAATCTGAACACCAAACTTGTTATTCAGTTGATTTCCTGCTACAACATTTCCTAGGGTCATGTGGCTTCCTGTCTGAAATGATCCAAATGAATAAGCACTATTTTCATTTCCAGGTCTCGAAGTGATAATGTTTACAACACCTGAAACTGCATTTGGACCATATAAAGGTGAAGAAGGACCATATACTACCTCAATTCTTTCAATTTCAGATAATCCTACAGGTAAATTCTGCCAAAAAGTACCTCCTTGAAAGCTGCTAAAAACTGGTCTATTATCAATCATCACCAAAATGGTATAATTTGCTACTGAAAAATTATAGGCAGGAAAACCATCCACACCTCCCCTTATTGAAACATCGTAAGTTCCGTTTGAAAGTTCTCTAACTATCAATCCTTGACACAATCTCAAAGCATCAGGAATTGCCGTAAATCCACCTTTTTCTAAATCTGACCTAGTGATAGCGCAAGATGATAATGGGGAATCAAAACTATTTTCTTCACTTCTTGAAGCAGATACAATTTTTACATTCATTAATTCTTCTAATGAAAGATCGAATATAGCTTCCGTCTCTTTGTCATCATTTACTTCGTTGTCTTGAGCAGAACATATTAAAAATGTAGATGCTAAGAATATAAGCAAAAATACTTTTTTCATAACTAGTTTATTTATATCATCATTGCAAGTATAAAAAAATCATCACTGTAAACAACCTATATTTAATCAGTTTTCTTGAACTATTCGATATTGTTAAAAAATAAATGAAATGTCATCATGATAATTAAATACATATATAAAATATTTACATGGAATAATCCTTGTATTCGGGTATTTAATGATTCTTTTTAAAAAATTGTTGTTGATTTGGCAAGATACTCTTCGCTAGTTGCTGAAAAACTGGAAGTTTTTTTATTGGTAACAATAAAAAAACCAAATTTCACACTTGCACACATCACAGACTAATAAAAACTCCAAATTTGAAAGAGAGAACATGTTATAAAACCATTATACATAACTGCAAAAAAAACTTTTACTATTGCGTAATTAGGCATAAAAAATAAAATTTTGATTAAACCGAATTATCTTTTTAAGTCGAAAGCTTAGTTGAGAAATTTTAAAAATAAAAACGATAAGAGTTACTATTCATGAATTTTAAACATCCATAACTCGACAAAATTAAAAAAGTCGCTCGAAGCGACTTTTTCTATGATGGAATGCTGCTATATCAGCCGATTAGGCCCATTTTGACGAAATCTTGAATGTCTATCATTCCGAAAGGTTTGTTGTCTTCAGTGACAACAATGGTGTCAACTTGGTGGTCTTTGAACAATTTTACAGCATCATATAACAAGGCATCTCCATTAACTGAAACCGGATTTTTGAACTCAAAATCGCTCATTTTTTTGCTCAATACATCCTTTCCTTGTTCTTTTACTTTTCTTCTCAAATCTCCATCAGTGAAAACGCCTTTCAGGTTTCCGCTTGCATCTACAATGCTCACTGCACCCAAGCCTGATTCTGTCATTTTAACCAGCGCATCTGTGAGGGTGGTGTCATTTGATACGGTTGTATTTTCTTTGTTGGTGACTTCTTTCACTCTGATGGTCATCAACTTGGTGTGTTCGATGAACTGATTAGTTCCTAAAGTGGTGAGATTATTATCATTCAATTTTTTGATCACAGACCAGGGTGCTGTGACTGTGTGGACACCAAGTTCCAATGCATTTCTGACATGCTCTGTGTTCCTCACAGATGAGAACATAACTTTGGTATTGTAAGCATATTTGTCACAAACGTCCAAAATTTGTGCAAAAACTGTTAATGCATCAATCCCGTTGTCTTGCATTCTACCTGCAAGCGGGCACACATAAGTGGCACCAGCTTCCATTGCAAGATATGCTTGATTAAGGGTGTAAACCAAATGTACATTCACCAAATAACCTTTGTCTCTTAGTTTTTTGCAGGCAGCAACTCCGATATTTGAAACAGGTATTTTGAACACCGTTTTTTTAGGGTCAAGACCTAATGCCAATTGTCTTTCTGCTTCTGCTAAGATTTCATCAGGGTTGTTGCCTAAAGCTTCAATTTGCAAAACAGGCACCATTTTTGAAAGTTTCACGATTGCAGCATCAATGTCTGTGATGCCGTGGCGGTGCATGAAGGTGGGTGTTGTGGTTAAACCGGCAATGATTCCGAGTTGTGCAGATTCTTCTACTTCTTTGAAATCTACTGAATCTAAATAAAGTTCCATTTCTTGAAATTGGGTTTTTTGTGTATGTTAATTGTTTTCGTGGTTTC
>JBDNDT010000030.1:0-11838 GCA_046718985.1 Cytophagales bacterium | reverse complement strand
CTTCACGGAAACTACTGATCCTCCTTGTGAGAAAGCGAAGGGCTGAGATTGAGATGCCATGGAAATTCTTCCAATAGAATCATTGTCTAATCTCAATGAAATTGGTAATTTGTCAGTGTTGCTGTTTGTCCAAAATGAGATAAACCCTTCCTCAGGTTGAAGAGTTACACGAATGTAAGTCACTGCACCTCTGGTGAGGGCTCTTTCGATATTGAATGATAAATTAGAGTTATCCCACAAAATAGCTTGCCCCGGAACCAAAGTTCTGTCTTCAAAAAAGCCATAAAAGAAATATCTCTTGGTTGCGTCAAGCTTTGCAAATTTCACTTCGCCCTTGCTGTCACTGGTGTCTAAGGCAATAGCATTGCTAAAGTCTTTGTTTTCTTTTGCCAAATTGTAATCGTTGAGATTATCAAAAATTCCGACAACAACTCCCGACAATGCTCTGTTATCAATGCTTCTGATTTCACCAACCAAATCAGTATCAGGAACTGACACCTCAATGGAGCGCTTGCAAGCATTAAAAAGAACAGCAAAAGCAATTAAAGCGTTAAAAATTATTTTTGAATGATCCATTTCAGTCTTTCTGTTTTTTCGTTTTCAATGATTTCAACCACATACATACCTTGTCCTAATTGATTGGAAGGTAAGATAACTATTCTTTCCAAAGTATTCAACATCGCTTTTTCTGTTCCTGCCATGTCAAATATCTTGATAGTTCTTAAAGCAGGATAAGCCATTTGCAATTCTGCATAATCATTGCGGGTTGGATTGGGTGACAAATACGATTTATAATCATCCATGAATACTGTGTTTCCTTGAACAACTGCTCCTCTACCCACATCCAATAAATCACTTCTGTTGATGACCACAGTATTTGATTTTGATTTGCAACCTGTCACTGGATTCTCGATTTCAAGTTGGTATGTGCCATTAAATCTCGGAGTGATGTTGCTATTTCTTTGATTTGCAATCACCATTCCATTTACAAACCATTGAAAATTGCCTGTTTGAGTGGTGTTGATGGTGACACCGTCATAGCCAATCATAAAAGTACCTTGAACATTTATGCTCACCGTTCTTGGATTTGATTGCAACACACAACCGGCAGTGTCTGTGATTTCCACCACATAATCTCCTGAAGAAACCGCCTGATAAGTAGTTAAGGTATCATTCACCACAAGAAAATCATTCAAATACCAGTACGTTTTAGTGCTTGTGCTGTTGGTGAACAAGGTTGTGGACACACAAGACACCTGATTTGTATTGAGTTCAAGTGTTGGTCTTGGGGTGTTGGTCAAACATGGAATCACTGAAAATCTGTGATAAGTCAATTGAAGTTCAGGAAGTAAAGTGTTGCTCACCACGCAATGATAGACACCTGTGTCAGCAAAACTGCCGTTTCTCTTCAAATATACTGCTTGATTAGCTCCTGATATTAATGTATCGTTTTTAAACCATTGATAAGTGTTGAACTGACCCGGCACCAAAGAATTCAATCTTAATGTCTGTTGTTGAGAAATTTTGACAGTGTCAGTTTTGGTGATTAGATTTTGAGGAGCATATGTGAAATATCTTGGCAACATCACGGCAAAAGGCTCTAAATCTGCAAAATCTAAACCATTATTTTCAACTCTCAGTGTATCTAACTTCTGATTTTGATTCGGTTGAAACAAATCCAACAATTTATTGTCTCTCAAATTTAGACTCTTCAAATTGTTGAGCGATGAAAGTGAGCTGACATCCTTCAAATTATTACCTTCAAAATTAACCGTTTTCAATGAATCCATGTTGGATAAACTTAAGGAATCGAAAGAGTTTCCTGCAAAGTTTAAGAACTTGAGTTTTTTCAATTTTGATAAACTGAATGGGAGATTACCTGAAAGACTATTGGAGGCCATACTTAGTGACTCTAATTGTAGAATATCTGAAATAGATTCTAGTTCTATACTTGAGGAAAAATTATTAGAGTCCAAGTCTAATGATTTCAATTTTGGGAAGTATGTCGTATACTTTTTGGTGAATCCTGAACTCAATCGGTTCTTTTCTAGAATCAACACTTCTAGATTTGGAAGTGCTTGATAGATTTCAGGAATAGTATCTTGAAATGAATTGTTTGAAAAATTCAAAAACTTCACTGAAGATGGGACAATAGTATCGTAATAATCATCTCCACTTTCAATTCTCCTTTCTCCTCTACTGACTATGAATGATTTATACAAAAAAGGCAAGCCCCCTTCAAATTGGTTATTAGACAAGTCAAGGTATTCTAAATAAGCCATTCTTGAGAAATTTCTTCGCTCTATTTCTCCAAACAATTTGTTGTGTGAAAAATCAAAGTGAACCATATCTGAAAAATATTGAAAAGGATAATCATCAAAATCACCCCATTGATAAGTTGTGGTAACTTTGCCAATTTCAGCTTCTACTTGGTTATTTGACATATCTAAATATACCAAACTACTTGGAAACCTATAAAATAAAGAAGTATCTTTAATTGAGTTATTGCTCAAATCCAAAGTATCCATTCTATATAAATCTACAAACACTTCACCCAAATCACCACTAATCTGATTGTTTGGTAAGATGATTTTTGAAACTTTCTCACAATTAGTTCCTATGCCTTCCCATTTGTCTAGTCTCTCACCTTCAACTAACCAACCTGTTTGATTAGTCCAGTTTTCTCCGTTCATATTTTCATAAAACTCTACTAATTTCAAAGAGTCTTGTTCAGAGAAATTTGAAAACACATTAACCGATTTGGCCTCTGAAACCAAATATTGAACTGAATCTTGAAAATCGGCACTTCTAATTCTTAAATATAAATTTAACGAGTTGTTTGTTGTTGGGATGAACGTTAAAGTCGGACTTGTTTGGTTTTCGACTTCCATATCAATTTCTCTTTGCAAATTGTCGTCATAAATTCTGTTAATCCATTGGAAACTTAAACCGGGAACTTCATTGATATATGTTTTCAAAAAATATTCATCTCCCAATAATGCACAATCTTTTGCAGTTGAGTCTAAAATATCTAAGCTTTTTTGAGGGAAATAAATACCGTCATTGAAGTTTGTTCTCAAGAGTTTTATTTGATCAAAAAACAACTTATTGTAGGAAAAATCAACAGAATCTAAATTAGGATTGTTTCTTAAAATATCAGGATCAACCGAAGAAATCTGATTTCCTTGAAGATTTAGTGATTGTAACCGCGATAAGTTGCTAAGGTCTGATTTAAATTCCGAAATATTACAGTATGCAAAAGAAGCATATTTTAAATTATCAAGGTTGTTAATCACATCACTTGGGTCACCTTTAATATATACCCCATCCAATATTAAAGTATCTAATTGAGTGAGGTTTTCAAAAGTACGGGGTAATGTATCATCTATTGACCAGTTGCCGGCTAAATTGAGATACTTTAAATTGAGGCACAAACCTAATGAATCATTAATTTCTCCTGAGAATATCGGCCAAAAACCTTGAGGTGATAAATCCAACCTCTCTAAAAACTTCAATTCTGCAAATGTGCCTGGTATATCCCTAACCACAAAGCTGTTATAGAGTGTGAACTTGCCAAGACTCACCACTCTTCCGCACTTAGTCTCAAGACTGTTGCGCCAGTCTGAGACATTTTCGCTTTCCCAACCTACAACACCACCAAGCATTTGGTTTAGTTTCTTGAGTGCTAATGAATCATCTGGATGAACCGGAACTGTTGGTGAATCACCAAATTCAAAACCGTTTTCATACACTAAACTTTCGCCACAAGCGCCAAAACCAAAGACTTGAATAAATTGATAAGAACTTCCGTTAAGTGGGATGGCAATTGTCGTGTCTCCTGATTTTGTCGTAAAAGAAAATAATTCTCTTTCGCTTTCTTCTACCCTATATAACACTCCAGGGATAAAACCTGAAAAAGTCAATTGCAATTCATCTTTCGGACAAACAATGATGGAGTCTTTGGTGAGTTCTAAGTTATTTATCACATTACCTGTATTTGATAAATCAACCTCTACTTGGTCATAGAGTACAAGATTTTCACCACATTCATCAAAAACAAAAAAAAGAACATTTGCGACCAGATCATTTCCTAATGGAATTGAAATCATTTCATCTTGTTGCTTTGCTCTAAAATTAAAAATTGATCTTTGATTAACAATAACATTATAAGTTGTCTCGGGTTGTAGATTTGTAAATTTATAGGTAACAGTGTTTTCAAAATTAGAACAACTGAAAGCATTCCTTTCTGTATAAATTAGAGATTCCGGTTTTGGTTTAACAAATACATCAAACTCTTAAACAGTATCGTTAGGACAATTGATTCTATTGGTGGAAAATCTAAATTTATAGCTTTTGTTCAAATCAAAATATTGTGGTGAATAATCAATTCTAATAAAAGCTCCATCAATTAAATTAAAGAAGGTAGGTTCATTAAAATATGGTTCTTTGGTTTCAAAAGTAGTTAAAGAATAACCACCTTCTGGAAAATTTAATGGTTTTTCAATTTTAATTTCTAAACTTCCATCTTGACATAATGTAAAATTTTCAGGCAAAATAACTCTGTGACCTTGAGGATAAGTACAAAAATTATATAAAATAGGTCTAATTGTCATAGTATCTGTTGTGAAAGCTACTTCACATTGTTTAGGTAAAGACATTTTGGCCTCATAAATGATTGGTTGATCAGAAATATTATCTGAAAAAGACAATACATTTCCTAATTTAATTAAAGGTTCAAAGAACGCATTGTTTCTTAAAACAAAAACATCAGAACTGTCTTCAAGAGAGATAGAACTTAAACTGAATGAAAAACTTGAGTTTTGTGGCAGTTCTCTAAACAAATTTCCAAATTTTGCTATTGGTGAAAAAAATGATGCAATTGACCTAGAATTGACAATCTCGAATTCATTTTCCCAAAAGTCATAGACTCTCAATAATCGGATTGTGTTTATAGCGAGATTAACTAAAATGTTATTTGGCACTTCAATATAAACCCCGTGTGCGTTTGATGCTAATGGAAGATTTCTTAATTCAGAATTTTCGTTTACGATTACATCAGCATTTATAATTTCCCAATTTTCTATACCTTGCAGATATACTTTTGCAGGCAAATCAGGACAAACATCAAATTCTAGATCTTTGAATCCTACAATTCCAGTAGTCATGTTTTTAACTACCGGAAAATTATCTGATTTGTAAAAAACAGTAGTCTCTTGATTATTAATCCAAACTTTTAATTCTAATTCACAAAAATATAATCCCTCCCCTACAATAAATTTACCTTTTTCCACCTCTTCGACTTCAAAGTATATCTCAAAACCTTCACTTGAATCAAATTCTACTCTGAATAATCTAAATTTTATATCGTCATCCACAAAATCATCAAAGCCTTGAAAAAAATTATTAAAATCCAGTTCTTTTTCATTCCCTGTCGTAATTAATTGATTTGGCACATTTTGCGATAACCTAAAATATCTACTATTAAAAGGATAAATAGTTGAAGACGGAAGATTCTCCGGCAAAATAAAGTTATTTTCTAATGACAATTGTAAATTCTCATTAGTAAAGCTATTGTATGGAAACGAGGTAAAACGGTTATTGCTTAAATTGAGCCACATCAGGGTGTTGTTTGGTTTTTGCAAGAAGGAAATATCTCCTTCTAATTGGTTATTGCTCAAATCAAGATAAGTCAAGTTTTCAGAACCTTCAAGAATCACGTTGTTAAGTTTTCCAGTTAATGAGTTATAAGCCAAATTAATACTTACACAATTTTCAAAACTGACCGGTTTGAGGATATTGCCCGACAAAAACTGATTTGACAAATCAATGGCAAATGCCTTATTATCGTTCATCAATCCAAGGATACCATCCCATTGAGCCAATGGTAAGGATGGATTTATTCTATCATAAGCACCTATCATTTCATAAAAATCAACCACCTGAAGTGAATCATTTGGACTTATTAAAATGAAAGATCTTTTAATAAAATTCGTAACCGGTGTTTGAGCAATTACGGAAAACTGAATCGAAATGAAAATGGTTGCTATTATCAAAAACTTGTTTCTCATATACTTGGCTGGTCGGAAAAACCTTTTTTTTCCGTGTAAATATCTACAAAATCTTTTTAACTCACAACCAAATTTTAACTTTTAATAATTGTTGGGTTTTTCATCCTTATAACAGGTATCCTCAGTATATATTCAATTACTTTTCGAACTTTTTTAAAAAATTGGGTTCAGATTTCGAAATTTTAAAGCTTTGTGGAGTTTTACAAAATTTACTTAGAATTATTTTATAGTGTTATAGCGGCCAAACCGTTCTTATACGGTTTGACCCAAATTAGGTTTAATGAGAATACTGGTTTTTATTGAAATTGAATCAATCCAATTTCAACACGGCCATAAATGCTTCTTGCGGAATTTCAACGTTACCCACTTGACGCATTCTTTTCTTACCCTTTTTCTGCTTTTCTAATAATTTTCTTTTCCTTGAGATATCACCTCCATAACATTTTGCCAAGACATCTTTTCTCAAGGCTTTTACTGTTTCTCTTGCAATGATCTTGGCTCCCACTGCTGCTTGAATCGCTATTTCAAATTGCTGTCTGGGCAACAAATCTTTAAGCTTCTCACACAATTTCTTTCCCCATTCATAGGCTTTGCTTCGGTGGACAATGGCTGATAGTGCATCCACTTTTTCACCATTCAAAAGAATGTCAAGTTTCACCATATCTGATTCTTGATAGCCAATCAACTCATAATCAAGCGAAGCATAGCCTCTTGAAATGGTTTTTAGCTTGTCAAAAAAATCAAAAACCATTTCAGCCAAAGGCATGTCGAATATCATTTCAACTCTGTCAGCAGTGAGGTAATTCTGGGTTTTGAGTACTCCCCTTTTTTCCATGCACAAGGTCATGATGCCTCCTATATAATCAGACTTTGTTATGATTTGTGCTTTGATAAACGGCTCTTCAATTCTGTCTAGCTTTGAAGGATCGGGCATATCAGCAGGTGCATTCACGATTTCTTTTTCTCCTTTGGTGAGGAATGCCCAAAATTGAACAGATGGCACAGTGGTGATGACAGTTTGGTCAAATTCTCTTTCAAGTCTTTCTTGCACAATTTCCATGTGCAACATCCCCAAGAAGCCGCATCTGAAACCAAAACCAAGAGCTGCTGAGGTTTCAGGTTCCCATACCAAAGAGGCGTCATTTAATTGAAGTTTCTCCATTGCTTCTCTCAAGTCTTCGAAATCAGAAGTGTCAACCGGATAAACCCCGGCAAAAACCATTGGTTTCACATCCTCAAAGCCTTGGATAGCGGCTTGACAAGGGTTTTCCATTTGGGTGATGGTGTCACCGACTTTCACCTCTCTGGCTGTTTTGATGCCTGATATCAAATAACCCACATCTCCGGTTTCCACCACATCACGAGGTTCTTTATCAAGCCTTAGGATACCAATTTCATCAGCAAAATATTCCTTTCCTGTTGCCATGAATTTGATTTTATCTCCTTTTTTAAACCTGCCGTTATAAACCCTGAAAATAACTTCAATTCCCCTATAAGAGTTGAACACAGAGTCAAAAATCAAAGCCTGCAAAGGTTCATTAGGATCACCTTTCGGTGAAGGAATTCTTTCCACAATGGCTTGCAAAATTTCAGGAACTCCAATGCCTTCTTTTCCACTGGCGTGGATGATCTCTTCTCTTTTGCAACCCAAAAGATCTACCATTTGGTCTTTCACTTCTTCCGGCATTGCTCCGGGCAAGTCCACTTTGTTCAGCACCGGAATGATTTCAAGATCATGACCAAGAGCGAGATAAAGATTAGAAATGGTTTGAGCCTGAATGCCTTGTGAAGCATCAACGAGCAACAATGCGCCTTCACAAGCCGCAATCGAGCGAGATACTTCATAAGAAAAGTCAACGTGACCGGGTGTGTCTATCAGGTTGAAGGTATATTTTTCACCATTGTGAATATAGTCCATTTGAATGGCATGGCTCTTGATGGTGATGCCTCTTTCCCTTTCCAAGTCCATATCATCGAGCACTTGTGCCTGCATTTTTCGGTCTGACACTGTTCTGGTGTGTTCTAACAGTCTGTCAGCCAATGTGCTTTTCCCATGGTCTATGTGTGCAATGATGCAGAAGTTTCTGATGTTTTTCATTTCTCTTTTTTCCTCGATATAGACACTTTTCGTTTGCGAAAAATGTTTGCAAATGTACACCAAATTCATCCTAAACAAAAAGGTTCATTTGGATGTCTTGCTGATATAAATCATTTCAAGCAACAAACATTTGTGATATGTTTGTGAAGAAACTTTAGCGAAACATGATGCAAGACATCCATAATATCAGAAAAGATTACAGCCTGAAAAGCCTCGATGAAAGTGATACACTTGATGACCCTATGAATCAATTCTCAAAATGGTTCAAAGAAGCAGTTGACTCACAAGCAGTTGAGGCAAATGCCATGGTGCTTTCCACTATGGGCGAAAATGGCTTTCCTTCTTCTAGGGTGGTGTTGTTGAAAGGTTTGTCGGAGAGTGGTTTTAGGTTTTTCACCAATTATGAGAGCCGAAAGGGAAGAGAATTACAGAACAATCCCAAGGCTGCTTTGAATTTTTTTTGGCCTGAATTGGAAAGACAGGTGAGGATTGTGGGCTTGGTTTCAAAAACGGAGGCTTCGATTTCTGATGAATATTTCAAAAGTCGCCCATTAAACAGCCGAGTAGGTGCTTGGGCATCACCCCAAAGTCAACAAATTCCTGACAGAAAGTGGCTTGAAAATATGGAGACAGAAATCAAATCAAAACTTGGAGTTGAAGAGTTGCAACGCCCTGAATTTTGGGGAGGTTATGAATTGAAGCCGCATGAAATCGAATTTTGGCAAGGGAGACCCAGTCGCTTGCATGATAGGATTTTATACCAGAAATCAGAAGATGTTTGGACTAAAAAAAGATTAGCACCTTGATTCAAGGGTTGTTCACACAAGTCGATCAATTGAAGGGATTTTGATTTTATTTTTTCAAAATCCTTTCAACTAAGCCGTTCATCCAAAGATAATAAACTCCTTCCACAAGGTTTTCTACGTTCACAGTGTTCCCAAAGCCTTCTCGAACGACAACCCCTCTCCTATTGTAAAGTTTATAAGGAGTTGATTCAGAAAATTGAATTATGTCTTGAACCCTTTTAGGATAAAAATATACATGTTCAGGTTTCATCATTTTTTCGATTTTATGACGCTCATCACCTACCAATAGCCAAAAAATACCGGGTGATAATTCACTTAAATCCAATGCATTGGCTATTCCCTTATGAATTACTTTTCCGTTTTGTGTCAGCAATTCAAATTTCACTTCTTTGGTGAACCAAACTTCATTTGCCGTTGATTCAGGAAAAACCCTGAACACTTGATTGAAAAGTTGTTTTGTTTTCGCTTCTAATTCTTTTGTTTCGATATCGGCACCTTCAAAAATGAGCGTACCATTTTCATCTAAAAGAATAAAATAAGGCAAAATGTTGGCATTTGAAATCGGAATACTTTTACTTTTCCAACCCTCAAGGTCAGAGACATGATGCATCCATGAAAAGTCATTTTGTTGAATGCCTTGCATCCAGCCGGATAAATTATTATCTAAAGATACAGCTAATATCTCAAAGCCACCTCTATTGAACTTTTCATGCAAAGTTTTGAGGCTTTTCAACTGATTCAGCGATTGCTGATTATAGCTTGCCCAAAAACAAATCAACAAGTTATTCCCTTTGAAATGTTCAATTTTAAGCGTTTTTCCTGATGGAGTTTGAGAAGGAAGACTTCCTAAGAATCTTTTCGATGGCGACTCTTTGGTTTGGTCAGCATAAACAAACAAAACTTGAAAAAAAACGAAACTGATTAATAACTTGAAAGACATCAAAAATTGATTAACCCTTCACTTGGTATTTTGATTTGAGCAAATCATCATATTCATCTGCGTAATTGCCCACTCTGTTGAACATTGCCCTGGCTTCATTTTCTTCCAGACCTTCAAGTTCACGAATAGATTTCATATAAATCCAGTTTTCAAACTTGGTCATAGCAACACCATATAGTTTGTGATTGGTTTCCAAAATCTCTTGATAAAAATCAGCCAAATTGTTTTTGGGTAATTCAATCACAGGAGAGAGAATTTGTATATAACCATAATCTTCATCTTCAACTTTCCAAATGTCAATCCAGACACTGGCTGAACCCTTTTTCAAATCATATTGACCGGGTTTTACACCTTTGCACATTTCAGGATCTACACCAAAATCTCTGATGATGTTTTCAATCATATTGTAATAATATTCCAAAGGTAGCGTCATGACATTAACTGGTTAACAAGTTGAATATAGTTTTTTTCGGCATCTTCTTTGGTCATTCCTTTCAGTGAAAACCAAGCTTCGTGTTTTGCTTTATTCACAAAATCAAAAGGATTAAACAATTTTCCGTCTTCTGCATCACCCTCAGTTGCTTGTTTAAACAGACTATAGAGTTTCAAAAGATTTTCATTGCTTTGAGCCGGAAGCTGCTTTGCTTTTTCGGTTGCTTCTAAAAAAGTCATAAGTGTTAAAATGTTTTGCAATTTAAGAATAAAGATTTTTTAACAACAAATTGAGGATACGGATTTTAAAAAATTTTGGTTTAAACCCTAAAAATTGACTTCATCACTCTCAATAAACAATGATAACAATCGCAAATTTGATTTGAAAGAAAATAAACCTTTAAGCTAAAAAACGCTTTATTTGTTTATGGAATTTTTGGAAGTTAGAAATCTTTATAAGTCTTATGAAGGCAAAATAGTAATCAGAAACCTAAGTTTTCAATTAGCTAAGGGTCAAAGGCTCTGTATTTTAGGTGAAAACGGTTGTGGCAAGTCCACTTTGCTGAAAATGATTGCAGGCTGGGAAAATCCGGATTCAGGTGGCATTTTTCTTGAAAATAAGATTGTTGAAGGTTTTGGAAAAAAACTGGTTAGGGGGCACAAGGATATTATTTTGCTCAATCAACATTATCAATTGAACAACCAAATTACCGTATTTGATAATTTGCTGATGGCATTAAAACACCTCTCCAAAGCTGAATCACTAGAGATTACCCAACAAATGGTAGAGTTGTTTAGATTAGAACCATTTAAAGACAAAAAACCTACTGAACTTTCCGGTGGTCAAAGACAAAGATCTTCTATGGCACAGTGCTTTGCCTTATCGCCCAAAATATTATTGCTAGACGAACCCTTTAGCAACCAAGATCATAAACAAAAAGAACTGCTGATTTCAGACTTGATGAAAATCAATCAACAATGGGAAACTACTTTGATATATGTGACACATGATGCCATTGATGCACTGGCAATGTCAACAGAAACCATTGTGATGGAATCAGGCAAATTCATACAAAGGGCAACACCCAAGGCACTCTACAACAACCCTCAGAGCGAATATGTAGCAATGCTAACAGGAGAATATAACTTACTGAATGGTAAAATATTAGACCATTACAAACTAGAAAATAACGATGATTCGATTTTTTATATTCGTCCTGAAGAGATTAAAATAAATGAGTCAGGTTTATGGAAAGCAAAAGTCTTGGAGGTATTGTTTTGTGGATATTTCACCAAACTGAAAGTCTTGATATTGGACACTGAAATGATGGTTTTTGATTTTGAAAACAAAGGATTTGAAGTGAATGATGAAATCAAATTTAACATTGAACCATCAAAAATCAAGAGATTTGAGACTTAAAGAAGGGGTTTCGTTTTTCGGTTTTCGCTTTTCGTTTTTTTCCATCCCTCCCTCTCTTCTACGCCTTAGATTGG